>DIDE01000090.1:7240-8090 GCA_002417975.1 Eggerthellaceae bacterium UBA5808 | reverse complement strand
GATCAAGCAACTCACCAGCACGACCGCTGCCGCATTTATATTAATGCCATTTTTGCTCGAATAGCTCCTACACGGCTGCTATTCAACGGTCGTCTAAACATCTCGACATGGATGTGTTCTATGCAGCAAATGGCCAATAGTCATATGGATATCTCACACATGGATGTGTTCTATGCAGCAAATGGCCAATAGTCATATGGATATCTCGACATGGATGTATTCTATGCAGCGAATACTCGAATGCAGCAGATATCTGAATGTAACAGATGCTCGATGATCATCTACACATCTCGCACATGGATGAGTCCTACACAACGGATGCTCGATGAGCATCCGACCCTTGGAGCCGAAATCGAATAAGCAGCACACCGCTCAAGATGCATAGTAAAATCTGGGTGACAAAAACGCTCAGCCACACACCATTAAGCCCCAAGAATGAAGGCAGAATAATCGAAGTTGCAACAATCAATACTGCTTCACCAATAATAATTAATGACGCTTCGCGGCTTCGTTCAATCGCATAGAAAAACGATGTCGTTGCGTGGGTAAATCCATAGCAGACAAGACCCAGCGAGAAAATTACAACTCCATTGTCAAATATATCGCTTGCTTCTGCCGAAATGCCAAAGAGTGCAGCAATTGGCCCACGAGCAGTAATCAAAAGTATGGTACCCAACAACCCAATAGTGATAGCGCACGTGTAATTTGTCCGTCGGAGTGATCGAACCGTTGCTACCTTCTCCTGGCCATAGCACATGCTAATAAGCGGTTGCGAACCATCATTAATGCCCTGAATAATCCATTGCACAGCAACCACAACATAAGAGATGACAGCAAATGCAGCCTGAGC
>DIDE01000090.1:0-7212 GCA_002417975.1 Eggerthellaceae bacterium UBA5808 | reverse complement strand
ACGAGCACCTGAGCTGCTATGGTCGACAATGCTGCACCCGTTACCCCAAGGTTCAGCTGCACCACCGTTACGTAGTCGAGTCCACAGTTAAGCAAGCCGCCCGAAGCAAGCGCGCATAATGCATATATGACATGGCCTTTGTTCCGTATTAAAGGAATGCAGCCCGACGCCAGAACTTGAAACACAGCGCCCCACATAATAACAGTCAGATAAGTAAACGCCTGATCAAACGTTTCCCCCCGCCCGCCCATCGCATAAAGAAGCGGAGCAGCACAGAGCTGAAGGATTATCATAAGCGGCACCGATGCAAGTATCAGCATCATGATAGTGTGCCCCACAACTTGACGTGCACGGTCATACTGCCCTGCGCCCATACGAACCGTCCCAATGACGGCGCCGCCCATTCCAATACCTGTTCCCACAGCAAGTACGAGCGCAACCAATGGATAGGCAACATTAACGCCAGCAATCCCAGCATCGCCAACCATCTGCCCAACAAATAGTCCATCGACAACCGAATAAATAGACGAAAGCGCAAACGCTATCGCCGACGGAATGACATAACGGGCGTATGTTTTTAATCCCTCGCGCTGCAGCATACTAACCCTTTCTCATCGCTATCAGCAGTGACTATCTATCGAATTTATGCGAATAAAAGATTAACGCCGTGCATGCAAATGTACATTTTGGTATCAATGTACTATGCTTACACGACATTATTCGGTCTAGATTTGATCATATGGATTCGACTAACCGAGCACAACATATCGTAACATATCAAAGGATTTCGCCATCTCAATCACGGCAATCATACTATTAGGTCTTGCTCTATCAGCTGATGCAATGAGCGTTACCGTCTGCAACTGTTTAGCCAATCCACACCTTAGCAGAAAACGGGCACTTCTTATGCCCCTCTTCTTTGGCATATTCCAAGGATTGATGCCCCTTATTGGATACGCATTGGGGTCATTTGCAATCGATGTCATCGAACGCTACGAAGGCCTTGTCACGCTGTTAATTCTTGGCATCGTCGGCGGAAAAATGATTTTTGATGCATGCCATGAAGACCCAGAATCCGATCAGTCACACACAACAGCTCATCTAAGCATTGCAACGCTTAGTCTGCAGGCACTTGCAACAAGCATCGATGCTCTCGCTGTCGGTGTATCACTTGCTGCTTCTGATACGAATATCCTTAGCGCATCGGTTATAATCGCCCTCTGTACCTTTGTGTGCTGTCTTGCAATGCTCTTTATTGGACGCCGTCTTGGCGACCGCTTTGGCGTCCACGCACAAATTGTTGGAGGTATCGTACTTATCCTTATTGGCGTAAGTGCAATGTTCCATTAGAAAAATGCCTGTGCCGTCCGCCGCCAGGGATGAATGAACATTCCTCAGGCAAGATATTTTGCGCTATACTGTCACTTTGCGTATGGAAATGTTCTTATTCCATAAGGTCGGCACCATGCCAAGGACGTGATATCGACCATGTAGGAGGGGTGTCGCACGTACGCGACAGGAAGAGCCGTAGACCCGGGGAGGGATCCACGGCTTTTCGCCTTTTTAGAACATGAGCAAAATCTATTTCATTGACTCAAAATACGAATGGTACAAATCGCTTTCCCGCACTGCATGCTGAGGAAATAAGAAATTGTAGAGTTGCACAAAATAATCGTCGGTCATCGATGCAATATAGTCCATAACGATATCGTCAGGTTCGTTTATCGTTACATAATCCTGATTAAATTTCATAACCCACGAATGAATATGATGACAGAAAATAGGCGTTGACTCATCACCGCGTTTCAGATCAGCAAGGCATCGATCATAGACCGCCTCCATCATTGAAGGAAGCCGTTCATCAAGGCGTTCATGGGCCTGCTCCGAAGCGTAAATCGTTTTTGAGTTCAGATCTTTAATCGCCATCAACGCGTCAAATACATCTGGATCCATCGAAAGAAACGGCTTATCAATGCTACGCTTAATGATATTCGTTGACACACGATCGATAATTGAGCTGTTGTTCGGTCCAAGGATATTATCCCTAATTTGATAATCCTCGTTCGAAATTACGCCGACATTAAGCGCATCTTGACGATCTTTCCCCAGGTAGCCAAGCATGTCACAAATACGAACAACGCACCCTTCTAAGGTACTTGGTCGCAGACTTTTGCTCACCGTAGGATCAACGCTGCAGCGTGCAATTATCGCATCGAGATCCTTGAATGATGCACATTCCTGCGGTTGATATTCGCGAAACCCTTTTTCGCCACAGTGACACAAAATGCCGTTAAATGTCTGGAGCGAAAGACGACAAGTCGCCACATCACGGAGAATGCGAACGCTGTGAACATTGTGATTAAAATAACGGGATGTATGCCTATGATACAAATCCGAAAGAATACGTTCGCCGCCATGACCAAAGGGCGTATGACCCATATCATGGCCTAAAGCGATTGCTTCAATTAAATCAGTGTTAAGCCTAAGCGCAGATCCGATTTTGCGAGCGACCTGAGCGACAAGCTGCAGATGGAACGATCTACGCGTTAAATCATCATTGCGATAAAACGGAAATACCTGAGTTTTATCCATGCAACGGTTATAGAAAGCATTGTTAAGGACACGGTCAACATCCCGAACGAAGGACGGCCTGAGAGCTCTTGTATCAGCGCTCGGAGCATTCGTTACGCACTCATATACAGCATCGGAGTAATCAGTTGCATAAGGGCTAAGCTTTCTGCGACCCTCAGTTACATAGGAGCGTTCCTCAGGAGTGAGAGTAAACGCGTCTTCCCTATCGACACTGCTCATAGCACGCCTTCTTTTCCACACCGATCACCTATTACAGCGTTCGTCTACTTTCTATTGCCCGACCAAGTGTTACCTCATCAGCGAATTCTAAATCGCCGCCAACAGGCAGTCCACTTGCAAGACGCGTAACGCGTACGCCAAGCGGATGAATTAGACGCGCAAGATAGCTCGCTGTTGTCTCACCTTCTACATCAGGGTTCGTGGCAACGATAACTTCTACGACGTTTTCCGCCGAGATGCGTTCGATAAGCTCTTTAATATGAAGATCATCTGGCCCTACACCTTCAAGAGGAGACAACACTCCGCCCAATACATGGTAGCAGCCATTAAACGTGCCTGTTCGCTCTATGGGAGGGATTTCTCGCGGCTCCGACACAACGCAAATCACCGAAGGATCACGCTTGGTTGAAGCACAAATTTCACAGAGATCGTTTTCGGCATAATTAAAACAACGCTTACAAAAATGGACAGAATCCTTCATCTCAATGATCGCTTCGCTTAGCCGTTGTGCTGTTGCACGATCACCGTTAAGGAGCCAGTACGCGATGCGCTGGGCAGACTTCGGACCAATGCCCGGAAGTCGTTCCAGCTCATCGAGAAGTTTTTGTATAGAAGGAGCAGCGTACATACAAGAGACCGTCTATCTAAACTTACATCATGCCAGGGATGTTCATCCCGCCGGTAGCTGCATTCAAACGTGTCGATCCCGCTTCGCCTACACCGCGAAGTGCTTCATTAACCGCAGCAAGAATCATATCCTGGAGCATTTCGACATCGTCAGGATCAACAGCTTCGGGGTCGATCGTAATTGAAGTAATCGACATATCACCCTTTGCGTTTACTTTAACCATGCCACCACCTGCAGATGCTTCGTACGTCATATCCTTGATCTCATCTTGAGCCTGCGCAAGTTTGGCCTGCATCTTCTGCGCCTCACGCATCATTTTTTTCATGTCCATCGGATAGATCCCTTTCCTATCTGTTTAATATCCCATTTGTAACGGTTCGCTAAGTGTCTATCGTACCCAAAAACCCATCACGCACGCGATCCGTTCACCTCACGTATACCGATCCTCATTTATCATCCATGGGCTTAAACGTTATATTTGCCCCCATAGCGCTCGAAAGAACGTCGGCAAATTCTGCCGTACCCATATTTTGCCCCTCGGCATCCGATTCTGAAGCCGCACCATCTGATTGCGCAACCTGTGATGCAGATGATAGCACCTGTTTATTCGACGATGACGGATTCTCTGTACCAGCGTGACTCGCTGCAGACGTATCCATTGCCGCACTATCCATCGTCGATTCACGCTCAGGACTATCCATTTGAGCACCTGCGTATGCATCAATCGGAACTTCATCAACAGGAGGAACAACAGCTGATTGCACTGGCTTTTGTGACGATTCATGGGGCGCAGATGGTGTCGATACCGTTGGCTGAGGTTCAGGAGCCGATTGCGGCACAGGTTGTGCAGGTTGTGGCGCAGGTGCAGACGTAGAAATAGAAGGCGTCTGCCGTGTTTGCTGCTGCGCAGGATAGCTAGGAACTGCCGCTTGAGCAGTCGGAACGGATCGCACAGGCGCCACAGGCTGATTCATCGGCGCAGAAGATTGATTTGCACCTTCTTTGGCCTGAAGACAGCGATACGGTACAGGTTCCCCAAAGGTCGCTTTGAGCGCATCCTCAAGCGTCTGGCGAACCGCATCCTGACGGATCATTGTAAATGCAAATTTGTTATCAACAGGGAATTCAATGAGCAACTGAGACCCCGAATTATCAGGTCGAACATTCGCATTAAGGAAAAGAACGCTATAGGGCATTTTGATCTTTTTAATTGCGTTAATCGTCGATCGCCACATACGTTGCAATGCAGGGGGATTCGTTAAGATCGCGCTCAATGAACCAGAAGCACTGCCAGTCCCAGCTGGTGCCGAAGACGCTGCCTCTTGACCAGCTCCGCCATTATAGCCAGAAGCGCTACCATTTCCGGCAGGCATTGTAGGAGCAGTATTTGATACTGTCTGCGCAGAAGCTTGTTGCATTGGAGACGGCTGGTTGCTCTGCATTTGTTGCTCACACGGTTGCGACGATGGAGCACCCTGCGGGGCACGAGTTGCTGAAGCATTAGTTGCTGGAGTACTGCTCATCATGGGTGCCTGTGACGTACGAGGAATCGCCGCCGCAGACGGAACACGTGCTCCTTGGCTTGGAGTACCTACTGCCATTGAGGGTGTAGCAACCTGCAATGCGCCTCTTTGTTCGATTGGCGCCTGGGCAGACGCTACGGACGTTGCGCCTCTTTGAGATTCAAGAGCTTCGATCCGCTCAGCGAGAGACTCAAGCGTTAAATCGCTATCGGGCCGTATCATCCGTGTAAGTGCAATCTCAAAACACAGGCGCTGATTGCTCGTTGTGCGAAGACGATCAGATAGCTCGCCAAGCAGCATGAGCAAACGTCCCAAACGGTCAACGCCGAACAGCGGCAGCTCTTTGCTGATCTGCTGTTTTTCGGAATCAGTGCAATCGAGAGCAACCGCAGCACCCGTTAAGCTCATCACATACATATTGCGAACATGGTCTGCCATATCACGCGTAAATTGCGCGAGATCGGCTCCCGTTTCGATATATTCTGCAACCCATTTAAAGCATGAAGTCGCATCACGCGTACCGATGGCGTGCATAATCTTTGACATATCGTCGATATCGAGCGAACCAAGCATGCTTTCGGCACCCTTGAGCGTTACCGTTCCTGCGCCAAAAGAGATCAGTTGCTCAAGAGACGTAAGCGCATTGCGCATTCCACCTTCGGCGCGGTGTGCGATCAGTTCAAGCGCATCACCTTCGAATTTTACGTCTTCGGCTACGCATATCGCTCCAAGTCGAGAAACGATCTGATCATTTGAAAGACGATGAAAATCAAAACGCTGGCAACGCGATTGAATCGTCGCCGGAACTTTTTGAGGATCAGTTGTACAGAGAATAAAGACAACATGCTCTGGTGGCTCTTCAAGCGTTTTGAGCAGCGCGTTAAAGGCAGCAATAGAGAGCATATGAACTTCGTCAATGATATACACTTTGACTTTGCCACGCGTCGGAGCATATTGCACACGGCCGATGATTTCATCGCGTACATTTTCGACGCCCGTTCGACTAGCTGCATCGAGTTCATAGACATCGGGGTGCGTTCCCTCAGCAATAGCAACGCATTCTTCGCAGGTACCATCTGGCGTTGGCGTAGGACCTTTTTCGCACAGCAATGCCTTTGCAAGAAGACGCGCAGTAGTGGTTTTGCCAGTCCCTCGCGGACCACAAAACAGATACGCATGACTTACTTTGTCTTTTTCTATAGCGTTCTTGAGTGTGCGCTCAATATGCTCTTGACCTACAACTTCTTCAAAAACTTGCGGTCGATACTTACGATACAGCGACTCAGGCACGCTCGTCATCCCCTTCCTTGTGCGGTGCGGCGGTATTCTCCTTGTCTTTCTTTTTCCCGGAGACGCGTGCTTTAATAAGTCCGATAACAGTCGGAGCAAATGAGACGACTATGATCGCAACCAAAATCCACTCAAAATGTGTTTGGACAAACGGGATACCGCCAAAGAAATACCCGATAAGCGTGAAAAGGCACACCCACGATATACCACCTATAGCGTTAAAAAGCGTAAAACGTGGAAAGCCCATTCGACTCGTTCCTGCAACAAATGGAGCGATGGTTCGAATGATAGGAAAGAATCGCGTTACTACAACAGCAAGCGATCCCCATTTTTCAAAAAATGAATGCGTCTTAGCAATACGTTCGGGTGTAAGCGCTTTGACTTTACCCGAATCGATGATTGCATGGCCGAACGCACGACCAATCCAATAGTTGGAAGTGTTTCCCAAAATAGCAGCAAAACTAAAGATACAGAGCGCAGCCCAAATATTGAGTCCACCACCGTCAGCGCAGAACACGCCTGCTGCAAATAAAAGACTGTCACCTGGCAAAAACGGTGTAACAACGAGGCCAGTTTCGAGAAAGATGACGAAAAAGAGTGGCGCATAGACCCAGATCGGCCCGAATGTGATAATCCAACCGGCAATCGCATTACGAGGATCATGGAGCAGGCCAAGAATAAAGTTAATGAATTCCATGTACTTCCCTACGCTCGAAAAGATCGTATATGCAAAAGATGTCTGAAAAAGCAAAGTATCCCGAATAGGCAAGGGCGCTCGTCAGCGGTTCCTTATGGCTGCTTCCTCCCGGACCTGACCAGATTCGAGACATGGCGCCGCCCAAGCCCATTCGAGATACTCATCCCGCAACAGAATCAGTATACCCGATGGCCCTCTTTCTGGGTATCATGCCACTGAGCGAATGACGAAACGAACACAACGGTAGATAATGCCTCGCAAAG
>DIDE01000072.1 GCA_002417975.1 Eggerthellaceae bacterium UBA5808 | reverse complement strand
GCAGGAAGCGTTACTCCAACAGCAGCGGCATGTCCACCAAACTTTGTCAGTAAATCGCTGCAGCTCTCGACCGCCTTGAATAAATTAACGTCACCAACACTTCTTCCCGATCCTCGCGCCTGGCCATGGTCAATCGTGAATAGAAGCGTAGGCACACCATACATACGTACAAGTCGCCCTGCTACGATGCCCTTTACGCCCTCATGCCAACCTTCTCCTGCTACGACAAGTGCACGCTGGTCGTGATAGATTTCTTTTGCCTGGTCAATTGCAATCTCGGCAAGTTCAGCCTCAACCGTACGACGTTTATCGTTGATTGCTTCGAGTCCCGCAGCAAGCTGTTCACACTGGAGACGATCATCGGCAAGCAGCAAATCGATCGCGGGATCGGCGTCGCCCATACGCCCAGCCGCGTTAAGACGCGGAATAATTGAGAAGCTCAATGACGAAGCAGTAACTGGTTTATCGGCAGCACCAGACGATGCGAGCAGCGCTGCAATGCACGGACGAGGATGGTCATTCATTCGTTTTACGCCATCAGCAACGAGTGCGCGATTGCCTCGATGCATCGGCATAAGATCAGCAATCGTTCCCAATGTGGCAAGATCGGTATATTCCCGCCAGAGATGCGGCTGTCCAAATCGAGCGCCAAGCGCTTGAATCAGCTTAAGAGCTACACCAACACCAGCAAGAATCGAACTCCGAGAATTTTCTTCGAGCTTTGGATCGCACACAGGAACATCAACAGGCACAAGGTCAGACGGCTCATGGTGATCAGTAATAAATACCTCCACGCCATGGTGTTGAAGCATTTTAACTTCTTCGCGACAGGCAATGCCGCAGTCGACCGTCACTACAACATCGGGGGCATGCAACGATAAACAACGTTTGATCGCCGCTTCCGACAGGCCATACCCCTCCTGAGCGCGCAGCGGAATAAAAGGAATTGCCGTTGTGCCCAAAACGCGTAACGCACGCGTAAGCACCGTTGTCGCAGAAATTCCATCAAGGTCAAAATCACCAAAAACAAGAATCTTCTTTTTGTCTTTAATTGCCGCTTCAAGCCCGTTGACAACGTCATTCATTCCCTTGATCTCATAAGGATCAAGCCAATCACGTGCAAGCGAAGGCACAAGAAAATCGCTTGCAGCTTTAGGTGTATCAATGCCACGACCCACCAGCGTTGCCGCCATAAAATGAGGCAAGCCTAAAGCCCGCTGTAATGTAACAGTTGCGGCCTCATCGGCCGTCTGGATGTTGAATCTCGTCGCGATCAAATGGGTCTACCTTCGTATGCCTACATCGTCATTCATTCTTTTCTCCTCTATTGTGGCACAAGCATGCATATCTGTCATTGATATCACNNGGGTGCAGCAACTCAACATGAATCGTTAGGCGCAAAAAGCCAGGTACCTTATAAAAGTACCTGGCTCAATAAAGGACTAAGCATAGTATTTAGTTAAACCGCTGTTGCGTTTCATTCAAACCATGTGCAATTAGAAAAGGTACCGCCTCGCAGGCCATCTCTCGTCCCTTCTCGCACTGATCAGCCATTTCACCACGAGGATGCCCCAATACATAGTCGACAATGCTTCGATGTGGTTCAGGATGCCCCATGCCAACACGAACGCGATACCATTCACGCGTACCAAGCTTATCGATAATAGATCGAAGCCCATTATGACCCGCATGGCCTCCGCCAAAACGAACACGAATCGATCCGGGCTCAATATCAAGATCATCATGGACAACAATCAGATGGTCAGGCGCAACGTTATACGTACGACAGACCAGCCCCACAGGACCACCCGAAGTATTCATAAAGCTTTGAGGCTTTACAAAGACAACGTCCTCGGATCCGATAGTGCCTTGAGCAGTGAGTGCTCCGCATTCGGTTTTCCAATAATGGGCGCCTGCTTGATCGGCAATCATATCAACAACATCAAAACCAGTGTTGTGACGAGTATGGGCATATTCCTCGCCGGGATTTCCCAAGCCAACAACTACGAACATGACCTGCGCCTACTTTCACTTACTAACCTATAAGAAAACAATCCCGGATAGCCGCACCAATACGGTGGACAATCCGGGATACCAATACACGCGATATTACAGAGCAAAATCGGGATCAAACAATTCCGATACACTACCGTTGCTATAAACATTAGCAATCGCACAAGCGAACAAAGGAGCAACCGAAATAACTGTAATTTTGCCCGTTTGTTTTTCAAGCGGAACCGGGATCGTATTGCAAACAACGACTTCTTCAACATCAGCATTTTCAAGACGGTCGTATGCTGGACCGCTGAAAACAGGATGAGTCGCGCACGCATATACTTTGTCGGCACCATTTGCCTTAAGCGTCGAAATAGCACCCGTCAAAGAGCCAGCAGTATCAATCATGTCATCATTGATGATGCAGATTTTACCCTGTACATCGCCAATGAGCGCAGTGATTTCTGCCTTATTATGCCCTGGGCGACCCTTATGCATAATAGCCAGATCGGCACCCATAAGATCAGAGAACTTCTTAGCAGCTTTTGCGCGTCCGACATCAGGGCTGACAATGCATAGACGATCCTGTGGCAGGTTCTTTGCCTTAAAGTAGTCAGACAAAAGAGACAGGGCCGTCAGATGATTGACTGGTGTATCGAAGAATCCCTGGATCTGACCCTGATGAAGATCGATCGTAATAGTCCGGTCAACGCCCGCAACCGTCATCAAATTTGCAACAAGTTTAGCCGTAATCGGTTCACGTGCTGCAGCTTTACGATCCTGGCGCGAATATCCGTAATGGCTGACTACTGCAGTCACCGTACGCGCAGAAGCACGCTTGGCAGCATCAGTCATGATCAGCAATTCCATCAGAGCATCATTTACATGAGGGCCAGAAATCGACTGAACGATAAAAACGTCAGCACCACGAACGCTTTCGAGATAGCGAGCGTAGATCTCGCCATTGGCAAACTTCTCAAGTTTGACGTTACCCAGCGGAACTCCCAATTCATCGGAGATTTGGTTGGCTAGCTCGGGATTCGAAGAGCCCGAAAACAGGGCTAGGCTCTTTTTCATCTCTGTGTTGGATGTCTTGATGGTCATTGCGGTTACCTTCCGTTACGATCCGGGTTCTTATATCGGTACAAGGGGCTCATTCCTATCCGATCATGCCTTATCCTTGGATTTGTTCCATAAGGGTTTCACTACTTGACGCGCACGCCCTAAAGCAAGAGCATCAGCGGGAACTTCTTTTGTTATAACTGATCCAGCTCCGACTAATGCATGCTCGCCAATAGAAACGGGAGCTACCATCATAGTGTCGCTTCCTATAAAGGCGTTATCACCAATGTGCGTCGGCCATTTACGAGTTCCGTCATAATTGCAGGTAATCGACCCTGCTCCAACGTTAACTCCACCGCCCATGGTCGTATCGCCAATATAGCTTAAATGAGGAACCTTTGATCCAGGTCCAATAGTTGATTTTTTGATTTCGACATGCGTTCCTGCTTTTGCGCCATCGCATAGGTGAGTACCAGGGCGAAGATAGGCGCGCGGACCACACGTACAATCATTATCAATACGGGTATCGAGAGCAACCGTTTCGTCAATCGTGCAGCATGTTCCAACTACCGTATCTGTTAAACGGGAATTTGGGCCAACAATTGTTCCTGATCCGATATGCGTATGCCCATTCAAAAATGTCATTGGGAGAAGTTCGACATCGGAATCGATCGTTACATCAGGACCAATCCATACCATCGATGGATCAAGCATCGTTACGCCTGCGGCCATATGAACTTCATTGATGCGCTGACGCATGATCTGCGTCGCTTGAGCAAGCTGCGCGCGTGTATTGATTCCAAGGCATTCATCGGAATGAGTAGCGGGA
Organism: Eggerthellaceae bacterium UBA5808; assembly: GCA_002417975.1. Classification (GTDB taxonomy): domain Bacteria; phylum Actinomycetota; class Coriobacteriia; order Coriobacteriales; family Eggerthellaceae; genus UBA5808. The sequence goes on along the minus strand of DIDE01000072.1, from coordinate 2,433 downwards.
ACAGCAACAACTGTACGCCCTGCTTGACGACTAATTTCTAAGACATCAGTGAGATAGTATTCTCCCTGAGCATTGCCATCCGAAACTTTGTTTAACGCGTCAAACAGCGCATCCGAATCAAAGCAGTACAAACCTGAATTGCATTCAGTCAACGCTGCTTCCTCAGGAGTACAATCCTTCTGTTCGACGATACGCTCGACATCTCCCTGATCGTCGCGCACAATACGCCCGTAGCCAAACGGATCAGCTGGCTGCATCGTTAGCACCGCAACAGCCGCGTTGCGCTTATCACGCACTTCCGCAAGATGCCGAATCGTATCAGGCGTCACAAGCGGACAGTCGCCCGAAAGTACAAGAAGCGATCCATGTATATCACGACACGCATCTCGGCATACCGAAACAGCATCAGCTGTTCCCCGACGACCTGGTTGGACGACAATCGTTGTATCAGCAACAAGCGGCTCAACTTGCTCGCGCTCATGACCTACAACCGTAATAATCGACGAAGCACCTGCACTACGTGCAGCATCAATCGCCCATCTGATCAGTGGTTTCCCAAGGAGTTTATGAACAACCTTAGGATGAGAAGATTTCATACGGGTGCCTGCACCCGCAGCTAGGATAATCGCTGAAGCCTTCATAGCTCCCTTTCGTTCAAAGAATGATGCAGATAGCGCATATCCTCTATAACCAGCCTACATTTCCGAAGATGGTTCATCGGATAGCGCTTCACAAAGCGCATCGAGCAAAGCGATAGCAAAGTGTTGAGCCGAACGACCAGATCCTGCATTCTGCCATTGCTCTCCAGGCAGCATAACCGCAATGCGTGGCGGCGTCATAGTGATAGCACTTATGGCTGAGCGCAAACGCAAAGCGAGTGTGTCCTCGTCTTCAAACGTCACATACGGAATGTTTGGAGAGGAAACAGTACCATCGGTAACAATATGAACCAGTAACATATCTTCATCAGGAAGAACAAGCAATGATTCAGCGCTCAATATCTTTGATGCAGGATTTGTTGCTAGCGAAAGATTTGACATACGAGCAGCTACGGAACGCGTAAACGTATCGGTTCCAAAGAGACATAACGCATGATTTTCGAGCACATCGGCAGCACGTGCAAATCCCATATGAGCAGCACGCCGTGGTCCCGATTTGCCTTCCCATGAATGGTGGAGGTGCTCGATCGATCTAAAGGTAAACGCACCAGCTATGCCATCAGTTGGCAAGCCCATATTCATCTGAAATTTGCGCAAAGCAAGTTCGGTGTATGCGCCAAATATTCCATCATCGGTTCCGCACGAAAAACCAAGCGCGCATAGCGCCTGTTGCAATTCGAGAACATCATTACCATGGAAATAAGGCATACGCAGGAAAAGGGTTCGATCACCCATTTGAAACGTCGCATCAAGAAGTGCAGCCCATACTTTTGTCGTAACTTCGCCCGTATCGGGAAGATTATGAGTATTGCAAAAGGTATGCAGAGCCTCGACCGTTCGGTCATCGAACGTTCCTGTGATCTCTGCATCGTCAAGCAGATGGAGCACGCAGAGTTTGCGTTGAACATCCTTGACTGCTGCGCCCGTATCTTTTTTACGTATCAATTCCATACGGTCATTGTAGCGCACTCACTCGACTGCACCACGGACATTTCAACCCTCCATAAAGTCGGTAGACCCTATCGTGTTAAATGATCTATTAAGCTATGCCTCTTACTAGTGCTGCTTATTGAAGACGATGGACGAACCAATCAGCCATCGAAATAAGAAGATCACGCGCAGCCGATGGAGCAATCTCACCAACGAGACGACTCTTTGCCGCTCGGGTAAGGTTTTCCGCATAAGAGCGTGCGTAGCTGATACTCCCCGATTCATGCATAATACCAACTGCTTCGGCCAGCACACGTGGATCATGTTCCTTGGACGAGAGAATCTCGATCAAGCGATCGCGCTTAGGAGAATTCTGCAATGCATGAACGACGACAAGCGTACGCTTGCCTTCGGTGATATCGCTACGGAAATCTTTTTTTGTAGCTTCTTCGTTCCCGATAAGGTTCAGCAAGTCATCCTGAATTTGGAATGCAAGACCTGTATCAAGACCATACTTACGCAGTGCTTCAATTTCCGATTCGGTGCCGCCACCTATGATTGCACCAATCGCAAGGGGCACAGCACCCGAATAATGTGCCGTCTTATGCGTTGCCATTACCAGATAATCTTCTGGAGTAATGTCGTAACGTCCATCACGGGCCCATCCAATATCAAGAGCCTGGCCCTCGATCGTACGACGAGTCATATCAATCAGTTCGGTTACCACACGAACTTTAGTAGAATCGTCAAGGTTGTCGTCTTTCATGACGGTACCATTGACCAGGGAAAGAGCAAGATCGCCAATGTTAACGGCAAGACCAACGCCCTCGGTTAAGTGCAGGCA
>DIDE01000085.1 GCA_002417975.1 Eggerthellaceae bacterium UBA5808 | reverse complement strand
TGTTCTCTCTTTCGCTTTGGGACATTACGAGTAATAAGGCTGGTAATGTGCCAACGATTATTATGCTTGATCGTCCGTCTGCATATGATTGGAATAATCTTCCCACGAATACGTATGCTATGCCGTATTTGAGTGAAACAGCGATACAGGGAACGTCAGACTATACAGCATTTGCCGACTACGTTGGCGATCTGTATCGGTTGAACCCATCAGCTTCGTTCCACCTGTATATCAACGATATTACCTGTAGCTATATTCAACAGGTGTTGTATGCAAACCGCATTCCTAGTTCGAACTATGCTATTACTATGCTTTCAGATGGTAGTGCTTCATATCAATTCTTTAATGAAGCCTATAACGTTGCAGATCCTGTTGCTAAACATCAGTCGATGATCGATGCATGGAATAAGGCAAAGAGTGAAGCATATGCGACTGGTGCGGTGAGCGCAGGATACGGGTGGCATGAACATTGGGATTCGATGTATGCAGTTGTCGATTCTGAGACTTCTATTGATTGGTGGCTTACGCGCCCAGCACTGTTCACAAATGGTGGATCTGTTCTTGAACAATTAAAGAATGATCCTAAGGTAAAGCGTGTGTATCTGGACCAGATGCTTAAGGCTCTTACGGCAAAGGGTTCAACGGTCGAAAACCAATTTAAAGCGCTCTTTAATTTTAATGAAGGATATTTTTCTCAGGCTCAAAAGCAGGGGAAGAAGATCATGGTTATCCTTGGAACGTATCCCGATACAGATCTTGCTTCTTATATTAAGCTGACAAAGGCATATTACGGTGATGACTATATCTATTATTACAAAGGTCATCCGCATACTCCAACTGCGCTTGATCCCGATAAACAAAAAGTGCTAGAAAGTCTGGGCGTCACGGACGTTGATTCATCGCTGCCTGCAGAGCTTTTGATTTATTTCAATCCCGATATGTATCTTTGTGGATATGACTCAAGTACGTTCGATTCGGTGGAGCATGATGGTGCTGCGGGTAATGCACTTGGATTGTTTAGAAAGACAAAAGCTCAGGCAATGGGATCAACAGGGAATCCCGTGCGCTTTGGCATAATGGATACGTTCATGTCGCCCATATCTGATGCATCTGATGCGGCGATACGGGGATTATGTTCTGATGGCGATCAGTGCTTCCTTGTGGAGCAATCAGACGCCCAGCTTGTAACGAGTGACTACACGATTGCTGTGTATGATGAAACAACTGATGTAATGAAATATTACAAACTCGTTAATGGTTCATATCAGCTTGTTAAAACTAAGAGTTCCGGAACTAATCTTTCTTACGATGCTCACGTTTCTAATGTAGGATGGCAGCCGGCTGTCCATGACAAAGCTATTGCCGGTACAACAGGTGAGGCTAAGTCGCTCGAGGCATTCAAACTTTCATTGCTTAATCATTCATATGACGGATCATTAACATACCGTGCTCATGTGTCCGACATTGGTTGGCAGAATTGGGTAGAAAGTGGTGAAGTAGCAGGTACAACAGGTCAGTCGAAGGCTATGGAAGCACTTCAGATCAAACTGACTGGAGAAATGGCCGAGCACTACGATATATATTATCGTGCACATGTGTCTAACGTTGGTTGGATGGATTGGGCTAAAAACGGTCAGAGCGCTGGAAGTATTGGCTACGGCCAGTCGATGGAAGCAGTCCAGGTTGTTTTGGTCGATAAAGGTGCTTCTGCTCCCGGTGATACGGGTAATTGTGTTATGGAAGCTGCTCATTATCAGGCTCATGTATCCGATATTGGTTGGCAGTCTCCTGCTATCTCAAACGAAATTGCGGGTACTACGGGCCAATCGCTGAGTGTTGAGGCACTGCGTATAGGCCTTTCTTGCCAGGATTTTGCTGGCGATATTGTGTATGACGTTCATGCGTCAGGTCTTGGATGGATGAAAGATACCGCTCAAGGTACCGATTATGATCACTGGTCAAAAGATAATGATCTTGCCGGTACAACGGGTGAGGGACGACAACTTGAGGCCATCCGTGTTGCACTCACGGGTGATATGGCGGAACAGTACGATGTCTATTATCGGGCCCATATTGAGGATCATGGTTGGCTTGCTTGGACAAGTAATGGCGATATTGCTGGTAGTACGGGATACGGCGATCGTCTTGAAGCTTTCCAGGTACAACTTGTTCCTAAGGGTGGAACGGCGCCTGATACGCAAGGTGATGCACATTTTATCAAAGAGTAATGACATCCTTACGTTTGTATTATGCCGGTGATCTCCCTGTTGATGCTTGATTTTGTGTGATGGGATGGTCGGCAGCCAATCGCTTATCGCATCTTTATCTTGCTCGGATGTTAAAACGGTGCTTGATCGATTTTGATCGAGCACCGTTTGCTATAGGGCGTGATGTGCATGAGTGGTTGTTCTTTATTCATTTTCTTTTGGTTTAGCGAACGTGAAGAAAACCTGAAGCGGAGTCATTTTCGTTCAAATCCTGCGATAATACAGCGAGTAACGATTACTTCGGAGGTTCAATGAAAAAACTTATTGCCCAGCTTATGAAATTTAGCGTTGTGGGCGTGATTGCATTCATTATCGATTATGGATTGCTCGTATTCCTAACTGAGTGCTTCCATATTGATTATCTTGTGAGCGCGACGATCTCATTTGTTGTATCAGTTATATTTAATTATTTGGCAAGTATGCGTTATGTGTTCACGCACAAAGAAAATATGAGTCGTACACGCGAATTCGTTATCTTCGTCGTTTTGTCGGCGGTTGGTCTTGTTATTAACGATGTTTGCATGTGGGCTGGAGTTGAACTTCTTTTTGTTGATTACCGCATTACTAAGCTTTTTGCAACCGCTATCGTTATGGTCTGGAATTTTGTAACGCGCAAGATCTTTCTTGATGCAGGAGATGCGCCACAGAATGCTGATGTTTCATCAGCGCAGAATCGCGATACACTGGAGCATAACGATAGTGAATCATCATCTTTGGATGGTCAGTAGGGAAGAATTATGAGACGAATCGCAGCGGTCGTCGTAACGTACAATCGCGTGAACCTTTTGCTTCAATGTATCGAGGCCCTTAAAAGCCAGCGTTTTGATTCTTCGTCTACGTCACTTGATATTCTTATTATCGATAATGCAAGTACTGACGGTACTGAGCAGACACTTAAGCCGTTGGCTAACGACGGCGAGATCATGTATTACAATACGGGATCTAATCTTGGCGGAGCTGGCGGTTTTAACTACGGGATGAAACAAGCTGTCAGTGCTGGATATGACGATCTATGGGTAATGGATGACGATTGCTTGCCGCATGACGATGCTTTACAGGCGTTACTCGATGCTGATGCTCAACTTAAAGGGCGCTATGGGTATTTGTCGAGCGTTGTCCGATGGACTGATGGATCGATATGTCGTATGAATGTTCAGCGCCATCCGTTGAACACTGACATTACTGATTTTACTCTGCAACTTCAACCGTGTACGCTTGCCTCGTTTGTTTCGCTTTTTGTTCCTGCCTCTATTGTTGCCGAAGTTGGACTTCCGATTAAGGATTTCTTTATTTGGACAGATGATTGGGATTTTACGCGTCGTATTTCTCGACGCTATGATTGCTTTGTTGTCGGAGATAGTGTGGTAACGCATGCATCAAAAAATAATGGTGCAGGCACTATAGCTACTGATGTCCCTGAGCGTCTTGATCGGTATCGAAAGATATATCGTAATGACGTCGTTTTGTATCGTCAAGAGGGATTTAACGGTTATGCCTATATCATTATGCGTGATCTGTATCACATCATTCAAGTGATTCTTCACTCATCTGGTCAACGTTGTAAGAAAATTGGCATTATCGTTTCGGGGACGATTGCAGGGTTTCGCTTTCATCCTCAAATTGAATACGTTACGTGTCCAACGCATACTATTGTTTCGGTTGATTGTACAAACGATGTAGACAATACTAAGAATAGGCAGCATGAAAGCTAAACGCTGTGAACAACTTCTATACTGATTCTAATAGGAACACGTGTTGCTGTTTCTTGTACTGTAATGAGTATCAGATTGAACCATATCGAAAGGATTACGGTAGATGCAGGATTTTAAACTTGCGAATGTACTTGTAGACATTGATGATTTTCTCATCGGTCACGAGGACCTTTTCTATCGATCTCATCAGGCGACCTATGATTCATCCACTCAGAAACTTAGCTGGTCGGGCACGATCGATTTTCTGACTTATTTTAATGCTCTGCCGGTAGAAAAATGGCATAGGTATACGGGAATTGATCGTATATGGCTTCATGTCGAAATTCAAGGTCCCTGCACCCTTACCCTGTATGCATGCACCTCAGAGCAGTCTCGTACTGTTGTTGATACCATCGAATTTGAGTCATCGTCGTCTATGGTTTCGAGAGACATTGCTATTCCGATGCAAGGAGTTATTCTTGCAGGATTTAGCTTAAGCTCCAATCAAACGGCTCAGCTGGGACAGGCGTATTACTTTGCCAAAGTCGATGCAACAGATATTCGTCCTATTACTCTTGCATTATGCACAACGACATTCAAAACAGAAGAATTCATTCTTCCTAATATCGTTCTTATTAAGCATAAGGTATT
>DIDE01000061.1 GCA_002417975.1 Eggerthellaceae bacterium UBA5808 | reverse complement strand
GCCTTACGAGCCTGAACCTGCGGAAGCGTCGTAGCGTTCCACACGGTCATAGTAAGTATCCAATTAACAAATGATTGCTCAAAATGATCGTAATTTACCAGGTGTAACACGGGTTCAATCGCCAAGATTGCCTGTAGATACCCTTCCCAAGAACGTGCTCGCGTATGCTCGAGCGAAGTAGACTGGTTCATCCGATGATGCACATACACTGCGGGTTCATCAATAATCCGACGGGCGCGCGCAAGCGCCGAAAACGAAAAATAGGCATCGTTTGTTGTTCGCGTCGATTGAAATCGCATATTGTTTTCAGCCACAAATGAGCGAAGAAAGAGCTTGTCCCAGGTCCACCCCATGCACATTTGAAAAAGATACGAAGCTGCATCATCCCCCGAAAATGGACGTTGAGCAGGCAATAAATTTTCTTCGAACCAATACTTAACCGACCAGCGCTGATCCGTTGCACCATCAAATGCATCTGCATGACAAATGGTAACGTCTGCATCGCACGAACGCGCACGATCAACCATATGTTCAAGCATCGTAGGCTCAATCATATCGTCTGCATCAAGAAAATACAGGTAGGTGCCACGCGCACGATCCATGCCGACATTACGTGCCGTACCCGCATAACGATTGTCTTCATGTACGACAGTAATGCGATCATCGCGTTGGGCATAGCGATCCAACAATTCTGCCGACGCATCGGTTGAACCATCATCAACGCAAATGACTTCGATAGATGAAAGCGTTTGAGCGAGCACACCGTCAAGGCAGTCACTCAGCACATCGGCACTGTTAAACACAGGTATTACAACCGAAACATCAACGGAATGCATAACGCTATCGTCCTTTCCTTGGTCTAGTTACTACGCACAATGGTATAAGAATTATGCTGCTACTCTTACACAATCTTTTTCCTGATTGTTTTCATGCCGCGACGATTAGCCACCGCAAATCCTTCGTAATGAATGGATCGCACATACTTTTTGCCATACCGCGGAAGCGCCCTGATTCCTCTTTGTACAATGCTCATTCGCCGCATTGTATGATTCTGCTTTTTAAGGCGCCTAATTGTTGATCGATCTTTTATCGTTTCGTCAGCAATCTTCGTATAGTGCTCAAGCGGATAGATGATGTAATCATCTGGCACACGAACATCAGCCTGTGCAAGCAAGCTCGAGCTCACCGACTGATTCGCCTTCAAAAGCAATTCCAACACATGATGAGACCACATGGTATGTTCGATTGCGGGCAGATACTCACCCTCAAGTCGACGCAATGTTTGCGCATGCAAACGAGCCAATCCCTGTGTACGCGACAAATCAAGGTTCATGATAATACCGCGAAGACAATCGCACACACGTTCTTCGGTCCAAACAATCTGTCGAGCGCTATGGGTTTGACGATACACATAGACAACGTCAGGAATTGCGTAAAACGAACCGACCGTTGCCATCGTCTGAGCAAGGAACACGGGGTCTTCGAACCACGCTAATTGCGGGAACGTGATCGCGGCAGATTCTAAAGCATCACGCCTATATATAAAACGGACGAACCCATAGTCATATTGTTGATCACGGTAAGCGACACGTCCTTGATGATCAAAGATGTAGGCACGCGCATCACCCGTAAATGTCGTATTAATCTTATTATGTGTATACGTTGCCAGTGACCCACCACAAATCGCAGCCTGTTCTCGCTCGGCTGTATCGTAGAGTTTTTTCAGCACTCTCTCGTTTGGGTAGTAGTCATCAGCATCCATGAATGCGAGATATGTTCCACGTGCAACGCTCATTGCTGTATTGCGGGCGACACTTGCTCCCGCATTCGTTTGCCCAATTACAACCAGACCATCAATCGTTTGCGTAAGGCGAGCAAGTATCTGAGACGATGCATCCGACGACCCATCATCAACACAGATGATTTCCACGTCATCGAGTGTCTGCGTAGCAATCGACTCAATACATGCCTGTATATACGTTTCTTTGTTGTAGACGGGAACAATAACGGACATACGCGGATGTTGTGGCTGACAAGATGAACGCAAAGTATACAAACGGTGATAAAGGAACATAGAGGGATCCTGGTCGTCGGCCATCTCGCGACGCACTGACTCAGGAAGAAGCTTATACATCGCACGCATATCGCGTGCCTGAAAACATGCGTAACGAAGGAACGCACGCCATGCATGATTGTTACCTTTTGCCAGCGTTTCAGCAGTGTATTCGCATTCAGCCATCTTGGTATGTATGTCTGTATCAGCTAAAGGCGCCGTACGCGTCTGCGCATTTTCTGACAAAGAATCGAGCAACACGTTCACTCGCTGCTGCGTGCGCTTAACAACATCAACAGCAAGCGGGTAGAGTGCAAGAGGAAGATGATAGCGCATCTCGGATACGACACGCTTTTGTATATTGTCACCTATTCCCTCATTGCGTACGCGCGCCCGATCAACATAACATAACGGTTCAAGCACCCGTATTGCATAGCTCGAAACAACCATTGCGCTGCAGGCATCACGTCGCAAGGCACAACAGGGAAACGAAATTCGATTGTCGTAGTAATCTTCTCGCACATCTGCAGCCGCCCTATCGCCGGTGCTGTTTTGAATCAGCTTAGTAGCTTTTCTCGTTGCATCGGCTGACGGCATAAGATTATTTGATTGGACTTTCGTTTGTTCCATCGATTGATGATTTGACTCTTTGTGATCACTCACCGTGTACCAGCAGCATGCTTCATCTGATGGTTCCATTGCCTCAGCAATAGCAAAAGGATGACGCGATGCAAGCACAGCTTGGCTGTTTGCAAAAAAGACGAAACGGCCACGTGCTTCAGAGACAACCTCACATCCATGAAATTCGTCCGCATGATCTACAACAATAAGGCGATTATCGTGTGAACGATAGGTTGTAAGAATACGCTCTACGCTTGGATCACAATCGCTCACAAAGCAACGCACTTCTGTTGCTGGATCAAGTTTGGTCATAAAACAGTTAAGAAATGACTCAAGCGCACGTCCATGCGTAGTAATTGCCAAGTAGCAGGTCACATCGGGATTGCGTGGTCCAAATTCTTGTTCAAACCATCGCTCAGGGGTGCGCAACATAGTTTGCATATCGTTCCACGTATGAGCTCTAAAGGTCGATCGATCAAGAAAGTTCTGATGCTCTGCCTCTGTAAATTCTGCAACCATTTTTTGGAAATATTCCCATCGCAATGGTGCAGCCAATCGACGGAGATTCCAACAATACGTCCCAAACCGCAATGACCACGACAACGGTCCAGTCGTGAGTAGAGCTGGATGCTCCTCGTGTAAGAAACGATCAATTTCGGCATATTCGCCATTAACCGCATACATTTTTGCTTTTGATCTAACCGAAGATGCTTCGTTGTCAACGCGATAATGGATCCATGCCTCACGTGTTAAAAGTGCACGCTCGGCGCAAGCCCATACTTTAAAGTTAAACGCCGTATCCTGGAACGATGCACCAGGGGTTTCGGTAAACAAAATCCCGTTATCACGCAAAAACGCGCGGCGATAAAATCCCGACCAAATCGCAGGTGCCGCATAGAATACACCCGGATCTTCACGAGGCACAAAGATCTCATCGTATGTGCAGCCCTTAAGCGCCTCTTGAAATGCATCGATCGGTATAGGGAACGACGTATGTTGATAGTAATTTCCCTTAAGCGCATCAACATGGCGCCGTGCGCCAATGCGAACTAAACGCTCCACCATTGTCGCGTCGGCGTAATCATCGGATTCAACAATCGCAATATAGTCGCCGTGAGCTGCAGCCAATGCCGCATTCATAGCCTTGCCATATCCACCATTAGGTTGGTCAATGCGGTGGATGCGCGCATCACGTGCTTCGTAAGATTCAAGTATGCGCGGGGAATCATCAGTTGATCCGTCATTAACACAGATGATTTCGATGTGCTTATACGTCTGATGGATTAAGCTTGATAGGCATTCATCCAAATAGGAAGCGACATTATAGATAGGAACAAGAATGGATACCAGAGGATCAATGTCGGTGTGCATAAAGGCCTCAGAAATGATGTGTCATACAATTAGTTAACCAGCAGTCCTATTATATTCGGTTAAGAATATTTTTGTCTGCATACTATAGATTCTCTATCATCATTTCGGCAACTATTTCTTGCATTCGGTAAAGTCCTCTACCGGGACAAGCTTATAACGTTCAGTCTATAGCTCGGTTATAACAGGATCAGAAATTGTAAGCACTTCTACTTGAGTACCCGCGGAATCATATAGTAGATAGTCCTTTAATTTGTCAACGAACCTCGTCCCTGATACTTGTTTAGCAAAATAATCAATATATGCAGAATTTTCCACCAGAAGTATGTTGCTATTTTTAATATGTCCTTTATTGAACTTTGTAAATCGATCGCTATCAGCATTGACGATGATATACCTAAGATCCCATACCAAAATAAACGATATCTTTATTGTCTTCTTATCTTGAGTTGTTGCAATGACATCAAACTCTTGGTTTCCGCCTACAATTTGATCAATCGTTTCAATATCGATCATAAATTTGCAGTTCTTCAAGTATTCCATTCTCTTCCCCTCCCCCTCAAACAATGCCTAATTTTGCCACATCAAAGTTCCCTATCAGAAGAATTTATAACCTGCAACTCAGTTACAACAGGATCGGAATCTGTAAGCACCTCTACAGCAGCATCCACAGAGTCATTTATTAGATAATCCTTTATTGTGTCGATAGGCATCGTTCCACATGCATGCTTAGCATAATGCTCAATAAACTCAGAATTCTTTACTAAAAGTATGCTGCTATTGTGATGAACATGTTTTTTATTGAAATCCGCGTATCGAACGATCCAGGCGTTTTCGATAGCGTATCTAAAATCACATACATGATCAAACGATATCTTTATTGTCTTCTTATCTTGGGTTGTTGCAATAATATCAAACCCTCGATTTCCACCTATAATATGCTCAATCATTTCAATAGTAATCAGAAATTTACTGTTTTCTAAGTATTCCATTCTCCCCCCCCCTCTAGTGCAATACCTAATTTTGCCGCATCAAAATCCATCGATTTTTGAACGTCTCAAATGTATTCATTTATACTGTATTGAGAATAGTTTAGCACCCCGGAAAAACGCTAGCGAACTCAATCTTCGCGTATATAGGCAATCGCGCGCGATGCGATGGTCTGCGCAGGATGAGTAGATGATCCATCAAAGACATCCCCGACAAATCGCTCAAGTTGATCCCACGGATACGTGCTCGGATCAGCAAGCACCGCTGTAAGCAATTGCTTTAATTCGACTGGCGTCTTACAACATAGCCGGGGGGCAACCGTAAGTGGATCACGATTTAGTCCAGGAGCCTCCCGATACGACACAATGTCCGAAACGTAAAAGATTACAGGAACATGGAGTAAATAAGCATCGTAAACAATTGATGAATAATCCGTTACGACTGCGTCGACATTGCGCAGCATCCCCGATCCTGCCTGTTCAACATCGCAGTGTGCTTCAAGCGGATGGAACGCCCAGCACACATCAATACCATCCCATAACGCATCGTGGGGTCGAGAACGAAACGTCTCGTATGCATTGCGCAATGGGTGCGGTGATTCCTCACTATGCCGTATTGTCGGAGCAATGACAACACGCGAAGCGCCGGCAGACAAACGATCCCTACGATTATTCTTAGACGACGAGTTGCGCAAACGTTCTTCAATCGGACGGCCAGTCGGCAGCACACGATCAACGGGATATCCAAATGCCTCAGCGTATACTGATTGGCAACCCACACCTGAGCAGATAATCCATGAGTAGTTGCGATGGATCTGATAGTCGTGCAAAAATTCACGCGTATGACCCTCTCGCGATGAAAGATCCTGATAGCCAAATCGCTTATACGCACCAGACGCATGCCAAATCTGAAGAATCATTGGTTGCACAGGAAACGAGGTAAAGCGAATTGTTCCCTGGTCACACATATCGCCATCGGGCTCACATGGAAAGTTAAGCAGCGCAATAATAGGGTCATACCGATCAAGTACGCATATCTGACATCGAGCAAGATGATGTATCTCTCGGATAACATGTCCTATATAAAGAAAAGCTTTCAACTTTGAGGCGTGCATAGTCACATAGACGGGCGTAAAACCTTGCAGCTCAAACTCATGACCTAGAATCAGAAAGTCTTCGCTTGGTCGCGCGGAACAGCGCGAGGCAAACAATACCTCCGCACGACGCCGTTGAATGCACGCAACGCGGTAGACCATTCGCGATAGCACACCAGCAACAGTAATAGCACAGCGTCTTATGCGCTCACGAACGGTTTGCATTGTCTACGCCTCCCGCAGCGGACATAGTAGAGCTTTGATCTGCGCATGAAGAATTATTTACCTCTGATGCCTGATAACTTGAATTATAGGCAACATTAGTAGGTTGAGCATACTTTTGCGTAGTTTGATCTGCCCGCATACGCGCCGCATGATCACGCTCGAAAAATGCAAGCCGCTTTAAACACCAACCGCCATAATCGCTCACATAGGGAACAATGGTTGTATGTCGTGTATGAGACTTTATTTTGGTATCGTGCGAACTACGATCATCATCGATTACTACGCCGGATTTTTGCACATCATCAAATGAAGCATCGGTACACGACCATCCTTGCAAAAACGCATGTGTACATGCAAGCGAAGTGTGAGGACCTAAACGTATTGAGTGTTTGAATATTTCCCCATCAATACATCCCTCTATGCGCAAAAATAAATGCCAGCGCTCATGGTGCGAAATCGATGCGCGATGAACTGAAGTACCTATATCTTGCTCGGGTACTTTGGCACACCACTGATATCGACATAACAAATCATCATCGAAGCATGCGGATGCATCACATTCGCAATATGTGGGAATCACTGCATCACCATCGCCATGAACCTCATGAGCATAGAAGTCACAGTGAATCAGCTGCACAGATATCGGCACGCGTATATGTCCAGATAAATGCATGACCCGTTCATCCGGAACCGATGATTCCTTTGTATGAGATATCGAAAAAAATACGCTCTCAACAGGAGCAGATAGACAATGCGTCGCTTCAAACCGGCGCTGTATTGATCCTATTGAGTATTCGCACCACAACATTTGGTCACCGACAGACCATTGAGACAACGCAATTACCGCCTCTGCACTCTGTTGAACTTCATTGCGTAGACGCTCGGCAGAATACGCAGTTGAAGTCATCGCGCCATTTACCATGGTGTTCTCTTTATGCATCGACGCATAATCGCTCGTCGCCGTGTCTGCTTTACCTAGTCGTTGTAATACTTCCGTACGCAGCAAATGAGATACGCACTGCCAATCAGAAGGATCGCCAAGAAATGCTGCATCTAATATGACTCGCAGCCATGGGGCAAAGCCTCGATATACTTCGCCAACATACCATGGACAAAATATTACTTTAATACGCTGATAATCTTCCGCATCATGCTCCGAGAACATGGCGTTTACCAGCATAAAGAATACGTCTCTTACAAAAAGCCGACGCAGCAGCGGAACCGTATGTTGTACCGGATAATGCCATCCCTGAATCGTACGCATAAGCGGTGCATAGACAGCCTCGTTGGAATCGAGATTATCCCATGCTCCGAGCGAGAGATTCTGATTGTCTTCGCGCCGTGCGATATGAATATAGTCATCATCAGCAGCAACAGAAACAACGTGCGCATCATGGAGCGCACGGATAGTAAAAGGAATATCTTCGGGCATACCCGCTTCCGAAAAATGAGCATGAGTGTTCTGCAAAAATGATCGGCGGAATACTTTGACTGGACCGAGCGTCCACATAACTGATGAATGCCATGGATTCACCTGTGGTCGATCGACAGCAAACATCGATTCAGGTACACTTCGCCCGCCTTCGCCATGCATGCGAATAAGCAGCACATCCGAATGCCACGATTCCGCGCGTTGGTACATGCGCGCAATTGCACCATCGGCCAACCAATCATCGGCATCGAGAAACAGTACATAGCGTCCGCGCGCATACTGCATACCGATATTTCGCGGATAGGCGGGCGATTTGGCAGAGTGTTCCATCGTTCGACGAAGCACATGGATTGTCGTCGTGCAATCCTCATGGCGTTTTTGGAACGAACGAATTGTATCCCCTGTTGAATCCTGCGAAACATCATCGATAAGAATGCACTCTACCGGCACATCACCCATGTATGCTCGATCAAGCGATGCTAAGCAACGATCTAATTCTGGCATTGCATTTGATGCAGGAACAATAACGCTTATTCCGCCATCCATTGGTTGCGTTGCTCGATGAATTTCGATCGAAGCGGTACATTCCGCTCTGCAGTCGTTCTGCTTTCTGCCCAAAATCGATAGCTGCTTTTCATCCATGTCATTCGCTAAAGATGCGTCATGCACGCAATTAGCTCCGACAACAGCATCAGCAATACGACGCGTCGAATGCCCGTCACATGCCGCCATAAAACGACGTCGAAATCGATTAAGATACGATCGATTAAACCATTGATCGATCGTCTGTACTGCACATATAAGTTCCGACGTCGTTATGCATACGGGACCAGGTACCAACGTGCAATAGTCGTAATAACATCCACGCCACTGATCATACGAATCTCGATCGTAGGCAAAAAAGATCATGGGGCGATCGAGCAAAGCATAGTCAAACATAACGGACGAATAATCGGTAATACATACATCAGCAGCAGCAAGAAGTTCATTGCCTTCGAGCTCGCCCGGCGCGTACAACGCAAATTCCCGGCATTCGTCTGGAATGGGAGGTTGTTGCTTTACAAACGGATGATTGCGAATAATTAGGATATAGGTATCAGATAGAGCACGACAACATGCCTTGATATCCAACTGATCAGGTGCATCGGCAGATGCAACATGCCCGCGATACGTTGGCATATATAAGAGAATTTTCTTGCCAGCGCACAATGGCAAACATGTCTCAACATGCAAGCGCGCTAACAGAAGAAAGCCCGGACAATAAAACACATCGGTTCGACTTACCCCGAGCGCCTGGACATTGGTCGCCGTCGCATCAAGTGCCATCGCATGAGAATATACATCAATAAGCGAGGGCGCACTCACCGATACAAGTGAGGTATTCCCATAAAACGGATAGCGCTGTATCTGTTCGCGCGAGTTTCCAAACTCGAGTTCCGCCGTATCAAGGCCCCACATCTTAAAAGCACCGCACGCATGCCATAGCTGCACAACAGTTGTATCGGAGCGAAGTGGAACGCAGCTCACTATTTCATTTGCATCGTTTAAAAACACGTACGGAGATCGGGCAAGTTTTTTAACGAACGCAATACTGCGTCGCGCATAAGCCCACCATGAAAGCGACCCTTGTTGTAACGAAAAAAAGCTCATTGTATAGCCACGCATCCGTAGTTCATCAATGAGCAAACAAAAATTATCCGATGGCTGATCTCGCCTATTTTCGACAAAGAGCACCCGTCGATCATCGCATGGTTGTCGTGATGCATGACGATATACAGCGGGGAGTACGCACGACAGGGCAAGATCCTTGCTCAAACGTTTCACTATTCGATGAACTATATGAGCTAGACGTTCCATTGCATGATGGTCTTTCCCATTGGATTATGCGCATCAGCCTCAAATGCCTGCGCCATATCCGCAACCGATCGTACCGTACGCACATCATTCACCAACGCCGATAGATAGGTGCGTAATTCCGGATGCGCACTCAGCAGTTCGATAACATGAGTAAAATCTTCTCGTTTACTTCTACTGCAACCGATAAACCGAATTCCTTTTGCTAGTACCGTACGCGTATAGATGGGAACAGCTGTTTCGGACACACTCAAAAGTACAACCTCGCCAAAAGGCTGAATGACTGACAAAATCTGAGCAATTCCGTCACCCGAGCCCCTGCCACCACAGCATTCAACGGCATAGTTGACCGCAGGAGGACGATCACCTAGAGCGCTATTCACCGTTTGCTGGACGAACGTAAATGATGCAAGTTTTGATGCATGTTTTCCCATAACCACAACCGCTACCTGCGGATACAGCACATGGAGCATCAACGCTACCAAAAAGCCAAGATTGCCATCACCCCATACACCAACCGTGGCTCCTGCAGGAATCGATCCGCCAGCAAGTTGTAGCACGGCATTATAGGCAACTGACAGTAATTCAATGCATGGCCCAATTTGGTTATCAATGCTGTCAGGAATCGTCTCGACACAACAAGATGGCAAGACCGCAAGTTCTTGCATAAATCCGTCGCAATCACTTCCATGGAACATACTTATTGGACGGCAAAAAGTTTTAGCATCGATGTCTGAAGCACACGAAGCATGTAAGCCAACACGCGAATCAGCATCGAGACACACACGTGCATCATCTAATGTTGTAGCAGGATCATTAGGAATCATAACAACACGTGTTCCAGGAGCAAAGTTATTGCTATTGTCCTGGACAACAACACCAATTCCTTCGTGTATGAGTGCAAGAGGAAGTTTGGCAGATAACACATCAGCACTACGCAAACCCTGGTAATAGCGTTGATCAGCACGGCAGATTGACAGGTAGCTCGGTCGAACAACAATATCATGCTCGCCTGGCGTTATAGCAACTTCGACAGGTTCAAAACGACGCGGCTCCACCAAACGATATACCGTATCAAGCATGAAGCGCCTCATCAGCTGGTACGGACGCAATTGCTGGCGCAGGCGCACTCGTTGCATCATCCATCATTGCACGTGCGATGCGTATATCTTGCGGATAGGTAATCTTAATATTCGACGTATCACCAGGAATAAGCGCCACCGTGTCACCTGCAAGCGTGAATACTTTGCAGGCGTCGGTTAACTGATTCTTATCAGATGTATCCAGCTGACGATACAACTGGCTAAAACGTTGAGCTTTAAACGTTTGGGGAGTCTGTCCACAATACATCCGATGACGGTCGGGGATATCGTCAATCGTCGTTCCACTCGTACTTGAAACAATCGTATCGCTTGCCGCGATAACGGTATCGCATGCGCCGCATGTTTCTGCCTGCTGTATTGATTGAGTAATCATACGATACGATACAAATGGACGAACCGCATCATGGGTTACCACAATTGTTTGATCATCCAGTTGATCACGCGATTCAATATACGCAATCCCTTGCATGATAGTTTCGTTTCGATCGACACCACCAGGGATAACAACAACGCGCTCATCATCTATTCCATAATGAGCGATAAGATCTTGAGTCTGCTGCACCCACGTTGCGGGACATAAAACAATCACTGCGCTAAAGCGATCGATCGTACAAAATTTTTCAAGTGTATGGATGAGCACAGGAGCAGAACCAAGCATCATGTATTGCTTCGGCGTGTCTGGATTGCCCATTCGCACACCACGACCACCTGCAAGAATACAGGCAAACACATTCGCTTGTTGTTGCTCTTTCATAACCATTCTGTACTCCATCTATACTCGCAGTATGCAACCCTTATAAGCGTTTTCTATGCCGCATATCAATCAAGATTGCGTTTCGAGATCGTCATAAAATGCTATTGCTTGTTTAATTGGCCCATCAAATACATTCGCCCCATGGTCGAGCACAATGCCACGCGAGCAAAGTTCACGTGCAAGTTTGGATGTATGAGTTACAAAAAGGACCGTTACATTTCTGTCAGACATAATCTCATGAATGCGCGCAATGCACTTTTTTTGAAAGCTCGTATCGCCGACCGCGAGCGCCTCATCAATAACGAGTATTTCTGGCTCAATCGCAACAGCAAACGCAAATCCGAGTCGCGCCTTCATACCACTCGAATACGTACGCATTGGCTGGTCAATATACACGCCAAGTTCCGCAAACGAAACAATGTCTGCTTCCATACCTTCGATCTCATCATGAGATAAGCCAATCGTAAGACCACGCAAACGAATGTTTTCGCGCCCCGTAAGCTGGCCATCAAATCCAGCGGTAAGTTCAAGAAGCGCGCTCACTCTCCCCCGAACTTCGACGGTGCCAGATTCAGGATACGTTACGCCCGTAACAATTTTGAGCGCGGTCGACTTGCCTGCTCCGTTATGCCCCAAAAGAGCAACAGATTCCCCCCGAGAAATCGTAAAGCTTAGATCCTTATTGGCACGAATTGTCCCAATAAGGTCTCGATTTTCAAAGCGAAATAATCCAAAAAAACGCCCGCGGTCGCTCTTATACAAGCGGTACGTTTTAGTCACATGGTCAAACACAATAACGGGAGGTACTACTGCGCGATGATCCATTTTGGCAGAATCACATCGCTGTTGATTTGATCGGGTTGACTGCGCATGCATATCAGAGGGCATCGGGGACCTCTTTTTCAAAACGATGCGTCGTTAAACACATGACAATAATCTGGGCAACCGCAACCGCGATAAAACCGCCAAGCAATGCAGGATCATCCCAAAACCAAACCTTGTCGTAGAATGCATCACGAAATGCAACCGTAAAAAACGTGCACGGATTGAAATAGAGCACGGTCTGCATCCAATCAAAAGGCAGACTTTTTACGTCGAACAAAATCCCCGAAAGCCAAAACAAAGGAGTTGAGCATGCAATCAACAAATTATGAAAATCCTTGCTGAGTGCGCTCATTGGCGACACCATAATCGAAAACGTATCCCAAAAGAACATGAGCATTACCAGCAAGAGCGGCACCTGCAGCAAATAGATATCAACATCGCACCCTGTTAGTACAAGAGCCAAACACAACACGCCAATCAGGCATACCTCAATAAGCATCATGGCTTTGGTATAAATCATCGAGATAACCGGGAGCGGAAATTTAATTTTGGTCACAAGATACGAATATCGTTTAAAGACATTAGCCCCCGTACCAAGCATTTCTTGCATAAAGAACCAAGGAAGAATACCAGCGCTCAGCCACACGATATAGGGAGAATCGGACGGATTTGTACTCCCCGCTTTAAGTCCTACATCAAGGGCGAACCAAAAACAAAAGATATACGTTGCAGGTTTGATAAAAAACCATGCCCATCCAAGCACTGCCCCACGCGATTTTTTTCTAAGCTCAAATAAGGCAAGATGATTCACTTGCCTACGCCATATCAAATTATCCTTAATTATTGCTCGTAAGCTATCGAACACGTATACCCCGCACCTGATTTACTCGTCTGAATGAAACTCCGTGCGTCTTCATCAGCCCCACTGCATTGCTCCTACCTGTTTCTTTACATCACCTATACCAATGGTGCAAAGAAGCGTCCATCGATATTGGCACGCTATTCTTTAATGACAACATCGGGCGCAGTATGCAACTGTAAATTTTTTGATCGGCACATCCATCGAAGCCAACAATAGATGATGGCATTAATTCGCCGATGCACAGGAGTGGTTGAATGAGCAGACGACAATGGCATGCATTGTTGCGATAGTCCGCGAACAGCGGAAACCCTTTGTGCGCGCGTATCCGCATCCGTAACATGAGTCTTTTCTATCACTAGGCCGAACAATATCCCATACAGAATCAGCGTGAATAGACAGACAAATCCATTTGAAAACGCCAGCAAACATCCAGCAGCTACCGCAACACCCGAAAGAGCCACAAGATATCGAACAGCCTGACGCGGACCGTATCCAGCATGAAGCAAACAGTGATGAAGATGGTTTGTATCGGCTTTAAAAATTGATTGGTGACGGCGCATACGACGAACAACTGCCGTAAAAATATCGCAAAACGGCACACCAATCATGCACATCAAAGAGCAGATATTCATAGGATCTTGAGGCATGGGTGCAATCTCTAAAAGCGCAATTACCCCAACAAGCGCTCCAAGCAGCAACGATCCCGAATCGCCCATAAAAATACGTGCAGGATAGCGGTTAAAAAGAAGAAACGCACCGCATATAGCAAGCATAACCATACTAAGCACAAAGGGCACAACAAGCCCATGGACTGCAGCAACAATGAGAAATCCTGTCGCAATTACCGAGCAAACCCCTGATGCAAGTCCATCAAGGCCATCAATAAGGTTGATCGCATTTACGGTAACGACAAGAAACCCTACTGCACATACGAAATCACATTGGTAGACGCCTGTAACAGATGGGCACACACCAGTAGCAACAATGCACATCGATGCAACAATCTGCCCAATAAGTTTTCGTAGCGGCCTCAGCTGAATAATGTCGTCCCACAGGCCAATCGCAAATAATGCGTTAGTGCCTACCACGATGCCGATAGGCAATCCATTTGCGTAGCCACTCGCAACCAGAAGATAATTAAGCATGACAAAACCAACCAGCACGCCCCCCATAAGAGCAATGCCACCACAACGAGGAACCGCATAACGATTTACCCGCCGCTGATCAGGCTTATCTATAGCACCCCAACATAACGCGCATTTTCGCGCATAAGGCACCAATAGATACGTGGTTAAATAAACGATGGGCGCGATGCATAAGAACATGGCTAATTCCATGTATGCATCCCCCTCATTATGTTGGACTTTTTACGCCATGGCATATTGAGCATCACATTCATCAGACGATGATGCATGGGCATTAAGCATCGCGGCACGACGGATTGTTTCCTCATCCGTTACAGCGATCTTTGGTTTTTGCTGCTGCGTTGCACTAAGCTGTTGCGCTCCGTTTTGTTGCTGTGTCGCCCCATGCTGTTGCGTTGCCTTGCGATCATAAGAAATATAAGCGCATCCATCGACAACGTATGCCACACAGCTACGTCCAATTTCTCCCGTATCTGATGCTGCAGGAGCAGACGGCATTTCATCTTGCGACACTGCCACGCGAATCACTGGTACAACCGCAGAAGAAGGCGTCGCTTCTGGAGTTTGTTTAGGCTCAAGTACGCTACGTGTATCCTTAAGTGAGGCTGCTGCATTTGTATCCCCACGAGGAATAACAACAACGTCATTGTCCCGTTCGTGATGTTGTCCAAAGAATTGTGCGATTTCGCCTGTTTGCGCATTTTCTTGCGCCCAATCAGGCAGTTGTCTCGTTGCATCATTGGTTGGAATTTTGGTTGGGATTTGTGCTGCTCCGGATGCATTTTTTGTCGTAATGTTAGCCGAAGTCTCAATCGAGCGTTTAGATGCATCCGGCGCAATCGACGTTGGAACTGCATTTGCTTGTTCTGTGCTTCCAGCTACTACAGAAGGCTGAGTTGGCTGCTCCGCATGCATAGTTGACACATCATCAGTTGCAATCGATCGGTCAAGGCGAACCTCAAGAGATTCATTACTTTTTGCAATAGCAATCAATTCGCGAACGAGTTCGCTCTGCTCCTCATTGAGCTGAGCACATGAACGCAATTTGAGTGCGATCGCTTCGACACGGTCCCACGAAAGAGCATCAAGGTTTTCTTTTTCGGAGGCAATTCGATCGGCCTGACGAAAAATCATTTTTTCCGTTCGATCACGTAGCATTGAAATCTCTATTCTCATATCAGAACATTCCAGTGCTTAATTATATTTGTTCAAGCACAATATGTCGACTATTGTTTACTTTTGCGTCATATAATGCATGTCCATGTATATACGCCGTTGAACGCTAGTCTTGTTGTGGCCTATTGTGCATGCTTCGCTTGAATCGAACTAAGTAATATAAAACAATCAGTAGTGTAGACACTTCCATTACGGGGCTTACTTTTAATGTTGACTTAAAACAGTAATTCGTTCACACACAATGCCAATACTGGCATACATATATGAATAGCATATTTATAATGCCAGCTTAAAATGCATTAATCTCATTTTCTAAACTATAGATAGACTCTATTATTTCATCAAAATTTGGAACTTTACCGAAAAGCATATTACGCATGTGAGCATAATCATCACGAACACGCTGCGCCTGGGCATCGGGAGGAACTAAACGAATAGTACCGGGCTTACATAAGTCATATCGCGCTGCGTTTGAACGCCAAAATGCTACTTTGAATTTTACAACTTGTTCAAGTAACTCAAGATTAGCCAGCGCCCTGCTCTTTACAATCGTTTGGCACATACAATAAATATCGTAGTAATGACGAGAGTAACGCGCCGGCAAGCGACCATTAGTACGCTTCGCTTCCTTATGCAAGATAGTAACTTTCTCCCAAAAGGTTCTTTCAGGCGACACAGTAAGAACAGGCGTTGAAAGTACTTGCATTTTCTCAGGAAAAAGCTCTGCAACATATGATGAAATATAAGCAACTTGTGCAGGAGCCCATGCGGCAAGAGCACCGGTTTCCAAGCGAAGTTCCTGTAATATAGAAGAATCATTAAAGGCTCTAGGATAATCAAAACAAAGAGTTTGCGGATCGTTTTCATGAATAGATAAACGCCAATCACCAACGATATTTTGTATAAAATCTTCTTCCATTATGGGCTTAAGCTTCTCAAGCAAAAATTCGCTGACATTACCGTTAATCAATTCAATAAAAGCATCTTGCTTCGTATTGCTGCGTTTCTCCCAAGGTTCATCGAATTTATAGTCAAAGACGCGCCAGTCAATAACAAGGTCGATATCCTCCGAGAAACGCTCAATCAGATTAAATGCCTTAGATAAACTCGTACCGCCTTTAAAAACAAACTTATCACGATACTTACAATAGCTAAATAGGTAGTCAAGCATCCAACATACCCAGAAATCTTTTTCAATAATTGCTGGCTGAAGCCCTTTTTTCGCTGCAACCATTCGAAATAGATCATCTCGCTCTTTGGCTTGTAATAAGGCAACATCTCTCATTCTCAATCCTTCCGAGTTATCTTTACGATAGCCGTTCGAATCCATTCTGATGTTCGCACTGTTTCTTTGAGCAACGAATTTTTTTGTTCGCCACTTAAATGATGAGCAATGAAATCGAGATGTTCGGATGTAATGTTATTTTTTCCTAGAGCCTTTAAAGCGTGCACGACAAGAAGCGTAGTAGGAGACATTGAAGCGATATCTTTATTTGCAGTATGCTTGAACTCAATTACATAAGATCCAACTGCCTGTTTGCAGTATGGGCCATCGCTTACGTAAGAATAAATTGCTGGAACTTGCGTATCTAAGCCAAGCATATTTAGAGCATGATCTTTAGAAGGAGCAATAGACCATCCACGCGCTCGAGCAATAGCATGGGCCGCATTATCGATATTTGGCGGCATAGCCCGACCAAGATAAGTACTGTATTTGGGACGGCAATAAAGACCACGCGCGATTCGATCGATACGCCCCTCATCAGTCAATGACTTTAACGTATGCCGCACATTGTCAGTGTTAGCAACATTCGTTAAGTCTTTAGCCGTAAACACCGTATCGACTGGGAAAGACTCAATTTCCGAGCGAATAGCTGTACTAATCCCTTGATTTTTCATATAAACTACTCTCACTTTCTTTCATGAAAAGCATATACTTTTCATGAAAGAAAACAACCGACTATAGTACCTATCTGCTGCGAGGTAATCATTCTATCTTCTTGGATCGACGTTGTAAGCAAGCAATCGAGCACTTGTATGCGCAATACGTTCCGTTAGATCGCATGCTCTATAAGATTCAACCTTATTGTATGCATCATACAGCGAAGTAAAGAGGTGCTCATTATCGTAATTGGTACTCATCTGTGCAAGTAGATCAGTTTCTATCAATAGACGATCTAGGGGAATTGTGCGGACATACGCACGCCCCCGTTTTGTTTGCAGCATACGCGTTCCAATCGAAAAATAGCAACCAAGCGCGATCGCTCGCTGCAGCTGATCCGATGACCCAGAAAACCAATGAATAATGCAATCATTTTTCACAGTGCACTGATAACGCTCAAGGCAGTCGAGCACATCATCAGTCGCACGAATTGCGTGGATCGAGATTACCTTACGTTGTTGCACTTGATCAGGAGTATGCATCGCTTGATCAGACGTGCAGCATGCAGCAATAATGCGCTCGAACACGACGTGCTGCGCATCAATGGTGCTGCCATGTCGGGTGCCCGCATCAAGTCCTATCTCTCCCACAAAACGCTCCTGCGGTAGCTGTGCCAAAACGTTATCGAGCATTGCTTGTGTCTTTGGCGACAAGCTATCGGCTGAACCCTCAACATACCAAGGATGAATTCCCAAGCCAACGCGCACATTATCGCAAGAGTTAAGCAGCGTGTGCATGGTTTGATATTCTGCAGGATTGACGGTCATCGAAAACATGCGGACATGGCGGCGCGCTGCTTCTTCAGCTACTTCGCGTGGATGCGGGACAAACCCTAAGTGGCAATGCATGTCATAACGATAGGCTGGATCAATGGGCACATTCCGACCGTCAGATCTTAGACTATTCGACTCTTGGCGTGTGCTTGTGCGACCTAACAAATCAGCTTTGCCTGCAGCAGAAGCACATCGCGTATCCTGTGCGTCAGCCGACATATCCATCACTACCTTTGGATTCCCGCAAGATGGCAGAGTACCTCGCCAGCAATCATCTGTCCCATAATAGGCGGAACAAATGACGCCGTTCCTAAGTCCGAACGATCCCTGCGCGTTGCCCCTTCTGCCGTCGGCACTTTAACCGGATGCTCGCTCGAATAGATTACAGGGATGTGAGCAATTCCGCGTTTACGCGCTTCTTTCCTAACAATGCGACACATAGGGCAATTGACCGTATCGTAGATGTCAGCAAAGGTAAAACAATCAGGACGCAATTTATTCGCCGCGCCCATGCTGCTTATGAATGTCATACCATGCGCATCCGCGTATTGAGCGAGCGCAAGTTTGGTCGATATCGTATCGATCGCATCAATCACATAGTCAACTCCCGTGCCATGCTGTTCAAAAAACGCATCAACATGGTCAGCAAACAAGAATTCATCGAGGGCGATTACACGCGCTGTAGGATTAATATCCTTGATCATTCCTTGAGTAACGACCGTTTTTTGTTTGCCTATTGTCGACCTAAACGCGATGGCCTGACGATTGATATTACTCAGTTCTACCCGATCATGGTCGACAATAGTGAGCGTTCCCACACCACCGCGAGCGAGTGCTTCGACACAGTTTGATCCAACGCCACCCAGGCCAAGCACCATTACATGCGCGCGTTCGAGCCGAGCAAGTCCTTCGGTACCCATGATGCGTTCAAGACGCGACGTCGCTCGATTATCGCCCTGCATATTCTCGACTCTCCTACACGTTATGTATCGCGCATATTACGGCGTGATTGATTTCCTTCGATATGATAATTCTGACACATTATCACGATTACTATAGATCGATTTGTAAGAAAGAAAACAAGGAATCACAAGCAGCGCCTAGCTAACCAAATCATGAAATCAATGTATTACCCGCCTGACGTTATGCTTACACGCCTATAACAACAAGCGCACTAATCAAAAGCTGCCCCCGATAATCCGAGGGCAGCACATCAAGCATTTACCTACTATCAGCTACGCATACTGTAGCCAGCTTGCCAAAATCATCAAACTGGCTATGTATCTAATACCAACTACTCAATATCAATATAGCTTGCTGTAATAGCTGGAACACTTTTGCTTACATTAAGCGCAGTTGTGTAAGAAAACATTCCAGCGCCCGTTCCGTATACGTCAACAATATCCTTTTCGAGAATCGTCTGCTGACTTTGCGCACTCGAAATTTGTACGTAGACAGGATCTGAATAATAGCCGTATCCATCAGGTGTGATTTCGACAAGATACGCGGTACCAGTAGAAGACGACCCGCTAATAACTTGCATAACTTTTCCGGTAACAGCAATCGGCTTGTCTTTGTAGGAACTTGCATTGCGTGCAAGCGATGCGTAATCGACGGATTCGCAGCTCGCCTTAAAGTCTGCCGGCGTCAACGTTGTGCATGTGATACTTAAGGGGCACGACACGCTACCACTGGTAATCACAAAGTTTTGCGTTTGCTCAGCTTCAAGAGATGCAGGATTCGATACCGACCAGTCATACACGGTTTTACTCGATCCATCGGAATATGTACCTTTGACTACAATTCCCGATGCTTTCGAGTCGATCTTTGTGCCAGCAGCCGTCGAACCCTTATAGGTTGCGCTTATGGAAGTGAGCGTTGGATCAGGAGCCTTTTCTTCCTTCGCGGATTCTTTACTCTGAGAATTATCGCTCTGCGATGCACTTTGTTCAGATGTCGTAGATTGCTGCGTAGAATTATGCGAGCCCTTCGACGATCCCGCAAGTCCGATAAACGAAGATATCATTGTGATTGTCAAAATAATATCGAGCACCACAATAATAGTTCGCCCAAATTTATCAGTCGGACGCTTATACTTCACTGCGCATATCAGTGACAAAGGCGGAAACAAGAACAACATCAGAACAAGAAACCACGTCTGTTTATAAAAAGGATCTTTTCCTGAGTGATTATTTTGATTCGGCGCAGTAGTTTGATTTTGGTAGTTAGGCTTTCCGGGTTGGCCAGGTCGATCGGTTCGACCAGTTAGTACTGATTGAGCAGGATAAATTGACGGTGTCGTATGATCGGATTGATTGTACTGATGCGCCTTGGGAGATTTAGATGCGTCTGCTTGCGCGTTATTGTCTGCGCCATGAGCTGCATGAACGCCACTTGCTGTCGAATTTGATGGTGAGTTTGATCCGTCCGAATGAGTATCACTTCCTTGCACAGTACGATTAGACTCTTCGCTGTTAGTGAGCGGATAGCCACAGTTACCGCAGAAGCGTAACCCTTCTACATTCGCCCCGCATTTTGGACACGTTTTCATAGTCCCTGACACACCCTTTCATGGAAGATGGGCGGACTAAGGAATCCCCATTCCATAGCGCCGCATCACGTTTTCCATCATTCTGTTTTGAATATGGCGTGAGGAGCCGATCCCTGAGAGCTTCGTGATCCAATATATAGATCACCCTACATTCAGCTCCCCACTGACCAGGAGTATATCCAAACGAATCCATCCATGAGTACCATATATGGTACTCATGGTGATGTTGGGGCATATTTTTTGGGAATTTGGGGAGGGAGGCGCAAGTTAGAGTTATCTCAGCTATCGTGAGCGGATCAAAAGCCGTAAAAGGTTAAAAACTAATCTACAATAATGCCTTCATAGGGAGAAGCACCTTCTAGCGCTGCATCGATAAAATTCTTATAGCGGGCGTAACTATCACGTGCTTTTTTTGGGGCTTTATCCGTAAGTTCATACTCATAAGAGTTATTGACCTCACGATACCATTCTTTTTCTTGCTGCCACACTAGTTGTTCTGGTAATAGTAGCATCACAGCACACCCCTTCTTTAAGTAGGCGAATTAATCGCTCTACCATATATATCTTGCTTACTACAATCGAGATATTATCACCAATGCTCCGCGCTAACTAACGATGTGTGGTTGCATAGCAGCCCTTGCTACTTATACCAAAATATTTGATTTCTAATTTCAACTTGATATCAAGTAGCTCAATAATTTTGGGATAATACGCTCTAAATAAATAGTGGCGGGTTACGCACTTAAATCTCGTATCTGGGATCATCCCCGCGTATGCGGGGAGCACTTGCTGATCGGATGAAGAAACCTACGTGGGATGGGATCATCCCCGCGTATGCGGGGAGCACCCAGGTGGAACTACCCTGTGGGGGTGACGCTCAGGATCATCCCCGCGTATGCGGGGAGCAGCTTTATAGAATTTTGCCAATCCCGAATCGACTGGGATCATCCCCGCGTATGCGGGGAGCAGAACGGAATTGTTGATACTACCAACTCTGTAACGGGATCATCCCCGCGTATGCGGGGAGCAGACCATGACACGGTAGTAGATCGACTTGTCGCTGGGATCATCCCCGCGTATGCGGGGAGCAGTTTTTGGTACAGAGCTTCATCGTGCATAGCCTGGGATCATCCCCGCGTATGCGGGGAGCAGGATGGTTTACCGCAAATCACTCCAACGTTGCTGGGATCATCCCCGCGTATGCGGGGAGCAGAACTGCGACGATTGAAAACGTTGTCCGATCTCGGGATCATCCCCGCGTATGCGGGGAGCAGCCCAAGGGTCACAAATTACCTCGACATAGGCAAGGATCATCCCCGCGTATGCGGGGAGCAGCACAGATGCGCTGGGCTATCTCGGCGCTAGGCGGGATCATCCCCGCGTATGCGGGGAGCAGCCATAGGTCGCTATAGATCCGTCATAGCGTACGGGATCATCCCCGCGTATGCGGGGAGCAGCATATCCAATGTCCATGTTGTTCTCCTAATTCGGGATCATCCCCGCGTATGCGGGGAGCAGCATTCGCCTTGCCCCCATTGTCGGTAATATCAGGGATCATCCCCGCGTATGCGGGGAGCAGCACTACGTCTTTACCGATCATCCTTGCATATCGGGATCATCCCCGCGTATGCGGGGAGCAGTCATGGTCTTGGAACGTCGGGGACAGCTTGTCGGGATCATCCCCGCGTATGCGGGGAGCAGACATTGCCATGATAAGCTGTTTGCGTAACGTAAGGATCATCCCCGCGTATGCGGGGAGCAGACTAAAAAGTGCTGATGAAACATGTATTATTTTAACACTTTGCTAATTTTCGATTAGTTTTAGAAAAATCTCATTTGTAGCCCTGCAATCATCAAGGGCATGATGGGGATTACTGAACTGAATGTTTAAAAAATCAGCTATAGTTTTTAGTTTATAGTTTGAGAGTCCGTTCAATTTTGATTTTGAAATGCTGAGTGTATCAATCCACTGATTCTCAAGATAATCTTGGTTACATATATTGCATGCCGCTTGCAAAAAGCTAGCATCAAATTCATTGTTATGGGACACAATAGGCAATTCTTCGATAAAGTCTTGAAAAGTTTCTAGAGCCTTTGGAAGTTTTACGCCTTGCTTTTTAAGCTTTTCATTAGTAATGCCTGTTAAGTTGCTTATGGCTTGAGTTAATGGATGAGTAGTTGATACAAACTCATCAAGAACATCTACTTCTTGACCATCTATTACCTTCAATGCTGCAAATTCAATAATCTCGTCTTGAGTACTATGAAGCCCCGTTGTTTCGAGATCAACAACTACATAAGCACCTCGTCGACTCCTATTTTTAGATAACGCTATTTTATTGCATTTGGCGTATTTCGAGGCCTTGCTATAATTTGCTGATGTCATGTGCAGCTTTTGGGCATACTTCAAATTTGGCCGCATCATCAGCTTTATGCCATCGTAATCAATTGGTGCCCATATTGTATTGTGAACGCGAAAATCAAGATGTTGCTCATTTTGGGCCGAATATACCATGGTCGCACTTCCGCCCTTTACCTCACGGCATATCCGATCCCAAAGTTTTTCACGCACACGTGCGCTCACATTCCCAATATATACACCTGTATTTATCTCTTGAAGCCATTTTGTTAAGTCGCCACGAAGAGCAAGAGGGCATTTTGTTAAGGTAATTACAATCATGTTTGCTTCTTAAGCAACGTCCCATAACCTTCGCAGTCACTTTCATCAGGAAGTTTATGAGTCTCTTTACCATACGAAATACCATACTTTACATCAGAACCTTTATCATCCCATAACCTTAGAGTGTCTACATCAAAGCGATCTTCTGAGTCCGATTCAAGTAGCAAAAAACGAATATCGTATGTTATACGTTCAAGAATGTGGCTTTCGGCAAACACATCTCGTACCCTGTGCCTAATTTCTTTTCCAATATCACTTGGATTTTCTGAAGTGACCACAAAGGCTAAAGGAATTGTAATATCAGCTTTATACAAATCAGCTATATCATATACAAATGCTCGCTCGTGCCCTTTGTGGACAAAACCAAGCGCAGGCGAACAACCTAGAGCTACGATGACGCTTTGCACAACACCATACAAACATGCATGCGCTGCAGAAAGCGCTTTATTGATTGGCGTGCTCTTATCATACTCATCTGCTTTGTATTCACGCCCAGTCCATTCAACACCCGTTTCTTTTGAAGCTTTCCGATATACAGACCGAATTCGAGATCCTTCTCTACCCCGCAGTTGCTGCATGGTCAGTCCGCTAACATCTTCATTTGGAAAACGCATCTGATACATTATTCGAGCTACAGCTAGTCTTTTCCGAGTATTCGATACCAATTCAGCCTGTTTTTCAATTAACCGCGAAGATTCCGTAAGCGGGCGGCCGTGCGCATAGTAGCGCACACCATGCTCGCCAACCCAAATAGCGCACGCTCCAGAATCTCCAAGAAGTTCCATAGCTCGATGGGAAACATTCGTTCCAGGACCAAGCATAAGCACACCAAGAACTGCCGCAGGTACACATACAGTACCCCGAATATCCGTAACAGTAATAGCACCATCTTGGCGATTAACTACACAACGCTCAATATAGAGGAACGTTAATCGTTCCTTTATCCTCGGTAGCTCATGAAGCTTGGGTTTGTCAGAACCGGGAAGACTGTTCATGCTTCGCCAACGGAACGATAGTTAATAGCCCGCAACCAAAACCCTTCGCATGCCCTATGCCAAACGTTAAAGCTCTACGTAATGCATTTGCATCAACTACTTGCATGATTCCATCATATTGAGCAGTAACAAGGGTAATGGGATCTGCTGCATTTCGCTTTTGTATTATGCTCTTTTTTGAGTGCGATACTACTAATTCTGGAATATCTGTTTTTGGATTAGCAATCACTTTAAAACCATTTCGGGCCGCACGGCTTTGTCTCCGATTTGTAGATGAAGATGTCTGAGATACAGGCAAATCAGCATACGCATCTGCTCCGACAAGCCAAGTAGCTTGTTGAAGGACAGTTAAATGTCCGATCCTTTTTGTTTTATTATGCTTATCTCGAACATTCACGCTATTTAAAACTGGATTTGCAACAAGCCTAAAAGCATACAGCTGACCATCGTGGATTTCTTTAAGAAAGGTATCATAACTTTTTGTTTCCCATTGGTTAGGCATATCAGGCCAGCCAATCTGCTCGTTCAGCCCGACAAGACTAGGTTTTGTTGGACTAACGATATACAAATACATGCCACCATTATCTACAGTATCAACTCGCCATAATACGCGACCTTCTTCTGAATTTCCTCCAGGAGGAAAACTCCCAGCTATAGCAGCATGAAATATATAGGGAGAACCTAAAAATCGGCGGCTTTCACGACGAGTTAAATTGATAGGAAATCGAGTGAAATACATTTAACGTTCCCCTCCCAAGGCAGCCCATGGATCATGACTCGGCACTTTTGGCGAATGTAGATTTTCAACTGCTACCGTACCTCGCACAACAGAGCGCCATGAGTAATCACGCTTTTCTTGAGAAAAGCTCAGAGGAACATCTCTGACTGTTTCTTGCGTAGCTAAGTTGTCCTTACCTGAAACAGCATCGCGCACAACTTCAAGATTAACGTTTTTGCTATGCATCCGCTGAAACCGCTCTGATGCCTGCTATGGAACTCGATCCAACGCTTTTACTAAATCGCACTCTTTATATACCCCAAGTAAAACTTTACACGCAGGAGGGCAAGATCGCCGACCCAAAAATAAGGGAAATGCTGGATGAATAAAAGCTTCTGCATACTGCTGGGAGATAGATGCCTCAACCTGTAAGCAAGCCACAAATACCGCATCTGACAAATAAAAACGATGCGAAAGCGGCATTGTCTCCTTGAATACCATTTGATTAGTTTTATTCTCTAGTTTCATCGTATGAGCAGTCTGATAGTCATCCTCGAAATGCCCAGGTTGGTCAATACGAACACCGAAAAGGATATCTGATAAATCATCTATATTATCTGTCCGGTATCTCCCTAACGCTGATGCCAGAAGCCCAATTACACCGCTTTTTGTTGGCTCATGCCGCGTATTTCGCTCGGAAAATCTGCTTGAATCACCCCATGACTGCAATGGGGCAGCAAGCTTTAGAACAAGCGTGTCCATACAGTTACCCCGCTATTCCCCATCAATGCTAGATTGATCAAAATAATCTTTAACGCATTCATTAACATTATTTAGCACTGCATCCATATTTGAAGACTTTTGATCTGTTGCAAGGCTAGATAACCCCTCTGCTCCAGGAGCTGCACAGATTACAAAAGTCTTATCAGGCTCGACTCCAAACGCTTCATCAAGCATTTTCTCTTGATGTATTAATGCATCGCAGGTAAGACTAAGCTCATTTTCATTATTAGTTGCTCTAATTGGTTTTTCAAAAGCATTCACAAGACTCACAGGCTGCGTCGATCTTAGCTGTACAACAACTGCGGAAGGAAGCGTGCGATTTGCAAATGAATTCTGTTTTCCAGACGGCATAGACGTAATAAAGGCTTTAATAAATGCTTGTATCGCCCGCATTGCTGCATCCGTAGAACCAAGGTTTTGATTTAAATGAGCAATATCAATTGTCGCATAACGATAAAGCGTAGAAGACATGAACTCGGTAGTAGAAATCATCCCAGCACCCGCATTGTCTTTAGGAGAACAATCGTCCATTGCGGTAAAGTAGTCAAACTCTTGACTTGCTTTTCCCACTCCTAGAGCATGCGCAACTTGTACAGACGCATCAACATTAAGTTCAGGTGCATCTGTCACCATGCGCCCAAACAATGCTATATCAATTGAATTTAACGCAGGATTTTTCTTTACATCAAGTATTGCTTTTGCTTCTTTATTACTTATTTTTTTACCTTCGTCATCAGACCTAAGTGCCAACTCAGCAAGTTTCACGATTTGCTGGGGGCTAATAAATACTAGATAGCCTGTTTTTCCGCTTTTATCAGTATCTTTCTTTTTTTCTACCTTTACGCCAGTCGCTCCAAGAACGTTTGACGCTAGTTTAATTGCGTCATCCTCAGATATATCCAAGCGCTCACTATGGATTCTTTTGGCGATAGAATCAACAACGTACTTTGTTCTTAAACCAAGATCGTCTGTATCTAACATCGATCTAAATTCTTTACGAATAGCACTTTTCCATGCTTGGCTTGACACGCGCGCTCTTACAACTCCTCCAAAACGAGCTGTTTTTGGACTTCCTGTATCATCCCTATTAATGTTACTTGGTGGAACAGTTTGAATAACATGCATATCAATATAAAATGGCTTCGTTTTCATTTTTATACCCTTTTCTCAAAATAATTTTTATTGTAGGAGCATTTCATTTCGTTGAATTAATTGTTCCGCTATATTCAAAACTACGGCCCCATGCAAGTTTTACGCTGTCTGCTTTATATGGATTTTGGATATCATAAAGCTGTCCAGCAAAACGCACATAGTCCAGGGGTATTGAGCATGATCGAAGTTGATGCATAAGCTGCCGCGCATAATATAATGTTTCCGACAGTGAATCTACCGTCATTAGAGCGGAAAAACGCCTTGGCAGCTTGCTTTCCCCCTCCGGAACATTGTTTTTATTTTCACATTGCATTAGCTTCCTTACCGAAGCGCCTAAATCATACTCACGACCACTTTGATACATTGGTACTTTTAGTGACTGTTGGTGAACTGCATAAAGCGTCATTGCGCCATGAATAGCCCATTCACCTCGAGATGGATTTTCACCTCTGCCAACCAAAGAATTGGGCATTCCTTCAAATTCAACTACCCAAGTATCAGGAATTGAACCGGGATTTTTAGAGACGGCGCGCCGAAGCATTGCTAAGGTTCGTGAAGCGTTCGAATTACCACCTTTCGACAAATATAGTTTTTGAATCAATGTAATTTTTTTTGATACATACTGTTCCAATTCATATTTAGGCGATATTGCACACTCATTTATGTCTGTCATTTAATTCTGTCTCCTCCTCAATTTTTCTGTTTTCTTTTTTTGCAAGCGGCAATGCTGTAAATAAATCTCTCATAAATATCGATTGGGCTTTTGCTAGCGTCATCCAACCTTTTTTTTGAACTTTATGGCCAACATAAGCAGAAGATGAAGCATTCTCTATTAAGCTATCAGCAATTTTTAAAAGAAGTAATGATGCTTGCTTGTGCCACGATATACGTGCTTGATTAAGAATGTTGTTATTTCCTAACATATCCTCTTGCAATGTTAAAAGCCATCTTCGAAACACTTGATCTATTTCGAAATAAGCATCTGCTTTAACTGTATTCCTTGAATCCTTAGCTGTTTTATCGCTTCCACCAGCGGCATAACAAAGATTACTTGCCATTCCACCTAATGCAGAAACTGCTTTATCTGTGTCTATAGCACATTGGCATGCAAGATCTGTAAGTTTTGAACTTGATGGAGAAAGAAGACTAGCATGTATGTTGAGCTTGTCGTTTATTAGGCCAATATATTTTGAATTATCTTCTCCATACTGAAACCCAACAGCATGAATTGCAATTAAACGGTCAATATCACATTTTTTTATACTATTTTGACTAATAAGATAGCACAGCCATT
Source organism: Eggerthellaceae bacterium UBA5808 (assembly GCA_002417975.1). Taxonomy (GTDB): domain Bacteria; phylum Actinomycetota; class Coriobacteriia; order Coriobacteriales; family Eggerthellaceae; genus UBA5808. The sequence continues at coordinate 62,950 of DIDE01000061.1, read as the reverse complement.
CAACCACCCCTGAGGCAAGATATGAACTTCCCTTCTTCGTTGTAACAGTCTGTGTTGGAAGTAAAGACGCCAATCCTCTCCAAAGTGCCTTATCAGGTTGATGCTCTGCAGGCATGTACACTAAGGGTTCTTTCAATTTCTTTTCCTGTGCCCCGCTCCGCCGCCAACCCGTCATCGGTTCAATGAGCATCCTGTTTTGAGAAGTTATTCTATCCCCATGCGTAAGTATTACACCATCAACCTTTCCATTATCACTATGAAGAAGTATCCTCCGTGACTGCCACGTATAGACATCAATTCGGCCCGAAGGATCCCGTTCATCGCTTTCTAATCGTGCGGGGTCTCGCTCCCATGAAGGTAGATCATCCTCTGGAAAAATCGAATAATAATCGTTATTATTGGCACACAAAATAAGATTAAGCAGTAAAGTTTCATGTAGGTTTTCGCCCTCGATATATACACCCCCTATTGCACCACCCCAGCTCAATATTTCTCCATAATATTTTCCATTCTTAGTCTTTGAATCACCTAAAACACCTGTTTTTATTCCAGCCGTATCAAATGCTTGAGTATGAACCACCCAACGTGCTGCTTCAGCATTTGATATTTGCTTTGTGTTGTTTGTACTGCGTAAGGCAAACAGTCGTTTGTTATCGGGCACATCGGCAATTATTTTTTCTACACTTGTGATCTTGCCGTTCTTTGTCTTCATTCCTGAAAGTTGCATAAATGGGACTTCTGGATCAAGCAAGTCAAATCTCTTATGCCATGTTTTTAAATACTGTTGTATTACCGACATTGGCAATGTAGCAGTATTCCATAAGCTTTCCCAAACTTCGGCAGGATCATCATCGTCATCGACAAGAGGAGAAAGGGACCGCTGAAAGATCGCTAGCAATACACGCAAGATAGCAAAATCTTGCGTTGGCAAATCGTTAGCCATTGACTGCAATTCTGACGCATGATCAAATATATCTAGAATAGAATATTCTTTGATTTCCCCTTTAAGCGACCTTGCTCTTATCCATGGTTTGTCTATAAGATTGAACTCAGCATTACTCATTTTCATCCTCGTTTCCCAAAATTAACCCCTCTTTTACTGAATATGTCAATATGAATGTTCTATTTGAACATGTGATTTTTGCTTTACAATCCATGTCTAGCACAAGCGGAAGCGCCCCTTTCAACCAAGCTGATTCCTGCCATCCAGGCAATGCATATTGCTTCTCTAGATAAGCAATAACTTGATCAGCAATGCCGCATAGACATAGCCTAGGAGGTAAACAAACTGTACAAGAAGCCGCTATTTTTGCCATGTCGTCATCAGGTACAACCATCCCATTTCCTAATGAGCGTTGTTCCTTTTCAGGCTCAACCCAAGGAAGTAGTTGAATTTCACCTTCAGCCTCTTGTACGAGAACCACTTCGATTGACGGCTGAGTATCACGTACCGTAGCCCGAGCTCCTTGCTCATCATCTATGCTAAATGCCTGCTGAAACCAATTAGTAAGATCTTTGCCTTCAGGACGTGGTTTATCAAGAAGCCATGTTTTTGCTTTATTTTCCTTTTTAAAGCGTTCATTTTTCATCGTCTTTTTAGCCTTAAAAACATCCGCCTCCCACGATTTAGGAATCGCACATTTGTCTTCATAAACACAGTCGACTAATGGCGCAATATCATCTGGAAGTGATATAAATCTCTTACACTTGTTTTGTTCACCTAATGCAGCTAATGTTTCCCAGATTATTGCAGGTTGATATATCTTTTTAATTTCCTTAACAATAGTTGGAGGCGACGCATTCCAATCAGTAATTCCTGTAATATAGCAACAAGGTTTTTGCATCTTGACAGGACGATCACTTTGATTTGCGCCACGTAGGCACCTATGAAGTCGACCTATACGCTGAAGCAGAAGGTCCACTGGGGCAATGTCTGTTATTAACAAATCAAAATCAATATCCAAGGATTGTTCAATAACCTGAGTCCCAACAACAATGTAAGATTTCGGTCGACATTCACTATCAGGCCCAAACATATCTAGAAGTTCTTTATCGTTTGCTACTCGATCAATAGATATAAAACGCGAATGAACCAGTTTGATTGGAATATTCATTGTTTTTACTAGCAACTCATACGTTTGCTGAGCTCGTTTCACAGTGTCCCGAAGCACGCAAACGCAACCACCATCTGACATACTATTTTTGAGCATCTTTACGAGCGTTTCATCATCATCAGCAAGATACTCAATCATCACTTGTTGCACGCGCCCACTATTCTCGCATCTACGATACATAGGCGCTTCGTCTCTATCAGCCGAACAATAGCTTACAAGTGGATACACTAGACTTTTTGGGTTCATGCAGGGAGATACTTGAATACGGTCAGCGCTGCGAGTTCGTCCTGTGCTTCCCCTATACGCGCGCATTAACTGATCGCGACGGGAAGATGGAAGTGTAGCCGATAGCATTATCGTAGGAACATTGTAGGTCCCAAGCCATGCAAGAATACGATCAAGATATACGCTCATGTATGCATCGTACGCATGAACTTCATCAACAACAACAACTTTTCCAGCTAGCCCTAAATGTCGCAGTTGAACATGCCTCGTTTTTAATGCCGCCATAAGCAGCTGATCAACTGTTCCAACAACAAACGAGGATAATAGCCACCGTTTACGACCACAGAGCCATGGATTCGCAATAATATCCTCGAGTTGCGCGGTGTCATCTAACGCCGTTGAGGTCCTAGTGAAGTTATTCGCTCCTGACGTCTTTTTTTCTGACTTTAAAGATGCATATTCTTTATTTAATCTCGATTTACTATGAGCAAGGCATACTGTTTGTTGCTGTTTATTTCCTCGCGCATCAGGAACATGCTTTAGCCAATTTTCTATACGCGTAAACATTGCATTTGATGTTGCCATTGTTGGTAAAAAATATGCGATTCCTCCCTCATGATACTTTGAGGCGAATATCTCTGCACACAACAAGGATGTTTCGGTCTTCCCACTGCCCATAGGGGCCTCAATAATCATTAATCCTGGTTTTTTGATATTTCGAGCAAGATTAAGCGCCTCGCATTGAGCTGAATATGGAGATGAGGTAATCGCAAATCGATGATAGAATAATTCATCATTAGTTTCTTTAACGCAAACGGGATGCCATGCATCCGAAAGATTTAAAAACTTCCATGCTCTGCCCGCACGGTTTTTAAAATCAGTTTTTTTGATCTGACAATTTGCATAATTTGATACATTATCAGTACAAGGAAAATACTCGGAGTCTGACGCAATCCAATCAGACATAATTACTAATCCAGTTAGCAATACCTGCAAGCAAGACGACAATGGAATATGCGACAGCGTTGTCTGAAAACGATCGATACCTGAATAGTTATAGGCATACTGTAAAAGATCACTTCTTATTCGCTTCCAACAGTCATCGCCCAAATATGTATCTATGTTGTGCGTAATTTCATTTAGTTCTGGTATCGTCGGCGGTGCCCCATGATGTCCTCCAACAACTGTTGCATAAGTATTGCCGTATTCCCAACCTATAGACATAAGCCAGTCGTTCAAAATAACTTGTCCCATAAATGCATGCGATACATATTTAGGATCATCAAGGGTATCAAGCCCTTGTTCTTTTACATGCTCAGCAAATACCGGAACTTTATACTGAAAAGCAGGTGTTGCTTTACCAATATCATGAACCATTGCCATCCATATAACCAATGATTCACTCGCTACACCTGAACCGGTCATTGACGTTAGCATTTGTTGTATTGATTCAGGGATCCACGCCTCCCAAAGAAGTCGCGCAACTTCGCCTGTATCGCTCATGTGAACATAAAGAGGTGAAAATGCTCCGTAATTGTCACCATCTGTTTTTGCCCAAAGAAAAGGGGCGCACTTATCCGTGCTTAACTGACTCTGTTTTACATTGTTGTGGACTTTTTTTGACATATCAATCAGTGCATCATAAGCCAATATTGTTGACCCGCTAAAACAGGCTTGATGTTCTTCCCTCCCCTTATAAAGGACAAGTATAGCCATTATTATTCTTATATGAGTCCCATAAATGGGACTCAGAACCATTTAATTCCCAGCTAGGCAAAATATTTTATTTACTTCATAGCTACCGTTAGCTAATTTCTCTCTAAATCTTTTTCTTGGACTATACTCAGACATGTTATATATACGCTACATAATATGATTCATGCTTAATTAGCTTTACTAATATGAATTGGGGATTATTAATGGACTCCGTTGATGAGGCAGAACAATGTCTAGGTTCTGATTTGCTTTCATGGGTTGAATACCCTGTCACTGGTCAATCATGCTATGTATACCCTCAATTTCTCAAAGATCAATCTGGATGGCATCCAATCCAAAGTGATATTTTTCCAAATGCAGGATGTTTTCAAGGCGTTATTTTAGGAAACATACCATTAGATGAAATAGCAATGAAATACACGCCTATAGTTATCGCAAAGATCAATAAAAATTATCTAGATCACAATGATTATTACGAACCATCTGTTGAGCTGTCTTCAAAATATCGTTTCAGGATTAATCCCCTTCTTTCGAAGGGTACATCAGACCTAGAATTTACCTCTTTTTCAAAACATCCATATTCACATGAGCTTATTCAAATAGTGTCTCTCGAAAATAACGATGTATCATTTTTGCATCCGATTAAAGAGCCTCTGCCTATTAAGAGTCCAATAGAAAATCTTATTTGCCGAGCAATTTTAATTGAACGAACTGACTCCTTTAATAACCCGGTTTATTATGGTCCATTCATCTATAGCACTCATTCGACTGACAACAACACTATTACCATTAGTGCAATTGAATCAAACGATTACCATGTCTTGAAAATCGATGCAGAGCAAATTAAAGATGTCCTACCGCTAAGAGACAAAAATCATACTATCCGCGCAAGATTCATTGATGAAACTTGCTTAAAACCTTTATTTGATTCTGGTAATAGCCTCGACTGGCTTCCCGATACAAAATTACTTGAATACATTAGTCGTATAATTAATGAGTCAACGAGCATCACAAAACTTAGCAAAAGCCAAAAAAAGAATCTAAAGCAGACATTACGAAACTATGCCGACCCAACAAACCAGATCAACTTTGATGCATCACGAATAGATCGTCTTGAATCGATTATTTCCAACGTAGAAAAGTTTCCAAAAATACCAAAGAATATCTTAGATACTGTTGCAAGTTCGATAAAACCTGAAGATATTAAGCGCATACTTGCGCAAACAGATTCTCCTATTAAGCAGGCATTGGTTAACAGCAGCACTATTCAAGATCAAATGCGAGCGCAAGTCGAGCAAGAGAAACAAAAACTACAAGCATCCCTAGACGCATTAGAGAATCAACAAAAAGAAGCACGCTATACACTAGCCCGTATTAATAATGATATTAGTACCGCTCAAGTGGAGAAAAAAAGAGCGGAAGAACAGTTTGGTGAAATTCAGGATCAAGCACTTAGCAAAAAGAACGACGAGCTTAAAAAACTAGATCAGGAGATCGAGCAAAGAAAGAAAGAGCTTAACAACGCTGCTAAAGACTACGAAAATCTTTCAAACAAGGAAAAAGATCTAGAAACCAATATTAACAAAACTATAGATAGTATTAATGATGATGTAGCTATGTCAAGTAAACTCCTTGAAAGTAAACTGCTGAACAAAGTTGTTGATGCTGTTTCTGGCACAAAAGTCAAAGATACAATTCCCCAAACAATTAATCTTCTTCGTAGAACTGATCAAGACGAAAGTTCTCTTTCTGATAATGATGTTATTACGTCTCTTAGCGATGCAATAATCGAAACCGCCGGGAGAGATTATACGCGTAATGACATAATTAATTTCATGATCTGTTTAACGCAGGGTTATATAACAACATTTGCAGGACAGCCTGGAACAGGGAAAACAAGTTTATGCAATATCCTCGCTAAAGCCCTCGGTCTGTATAGTGAAGACGATCCAGTTTCACGTTTTACTGAAATAGATGTCGAAAATGGTTGGACATCGTATAAAGACTATATTGGCTACTATAGCCCTCTTACCACTACATACGAAAAGGTAAATTCAACCGTTTTTGATGCGATGCACGCTCTCGCAAACGAGGACGACCAACTTAATGCAATTCCTCCGTATATTTTCCTTCTTGATGAAGCAAATCTAAGCCCAATAGAACACTATTGGTCACCATTTCTGCACGCATGTGACTCTTTCGCTTCCCACGGAGTTTCTATCCCTCTCGGTGGCAATAGCACATGGCATCTACCGTCCTATGTAAGATTTTTAGCAACAGTTAATTTCGACCATACAACTGAACTTTTATCACAAAGATTTTTAGATCGGAGTTGGGTCATTACGCTTGATCCAGCCCGACTTGATTTTAGTGAGAACTTATACGACGCTCACTCCGATAACAAGCCATTTCATACCTATTCGTATAATCGCTTAACAAAAATTTTTGGATACAATGATACAAACAAAATTCCTTCCGATATTTATCTACAATTTTCTAATCTTTTAAATATTTGCAATTCAAATCATTTTCCAGTATCGCCACGTAGTCAATTAATGATGAAAGATTACATCTCTACAGCTGTACAACTTATGGACATTGACTCTAAAGATACTGGGCTTGCACCGCTTGACTACGCTTTTTCGCAAAAAGTGCTTCCAATGATCTCAGGAGCTAACGAGCACATCGAAAAACTCTTAGAAGAATTGAAAGATAATTGTTCATCAATGGAAATAACCCAAAAACGACTTAGCCGTATGATTGATTATGGACAAAACGATGGATTCTACCAATACTTCGTTTAGATCAAAACGTAGAGGAATTATCCAACTTACTAGTCCTTCTGAAAAGAGTACCCAAAATTTTTCTTTATACGACTACTCTTCATTTCCTGATTACATTTCTCCATCAACCGAAGGAATTGTGTCGGAGAATTATCAGTACGGTATTGCCTTGCTCTTTCAGTCCAACTCGCCAATCATTGAATGTAAACTAAGCGTAAATGGTTCTGATGAGATAAGTCTTAAAGCACAACAAACTGTCAAGAATTCATCTAAAGAGCCTTTCTATAAAACATCGTTCTGTATAGATAAATACAAAGATAGATTATTCACGCTTATTTATGGATTTGCCAGAATTCAAGTTAGCGTTACATTTCAATCTTCTGCTGACTCTCCATTCATTTTTACAACACAGGATATCCCATGCCAAAGTCAAACGCCTGAGCAACACCAATTTATTACTCAGATGCTAGAAGAACTCTTAGATATCGGCAACAGAACTGTACTAAATTGGATGTTTACTCAAGGCACAAGCAATTCCGAGCAGTATTCAATCCTGGAAGGGTCATTAAATAAAAATGCTCCAAAATCTATGCTTTCCCTTATACAGCTCATCGAAAAAATAGCATCAACCTATGAGGAAAATATTACTGCTTTTAGAGCACATCGATATTGTCGTATCGTTAAGCATCCAATTCGCCTTTCCCCCCATCAAGTTCATAAGCTTGGTTGTAAAGAACAATTATGGCTTCTTAAAAATGAAAATATTCTTGAAAAGACGCAATCAAAAACTGGGATACAATACCAAAACAATTTCTATATGCCAAGATATATTAAGACGAACCAAAATGCTAAGAGTTTTAATACGTATGAGAACCGATTGATTCTTGGATTTATACAAGCCGTCTTACGAAAAACTAATACGCTACGTAACTCATTGGAAGGAGCAATTACTTCGCTCCAAACAATTGAAAATGATTTATCGGGCAAAATCCAACCTGGTTTTTTCCTACCCTCTTTAACTGTAATTACTCAATATAAAGATAGAGATATTTCCTTCATCAACCGAATTAAGCCATTACTAAAACGTATTCAAGCAATAAACCGAATCTATAGTCAGGCATTACCAAACGTTAAGCCTACTTTTACAGCGCCCCTCCAATACTCAAAGGTTTTTCAGGAAATTGAGGCGTACTCTGTATTTTTTAAACTTATGCAACGTTGGATTTTTTTGGTGATTCCACGCTCGAAAATGAAAACTTATCGTTGCATCTATTTAGAACCGATAAACTCTATGAATACTATGTACTCTACAAATTGCTATTATGGCTTAATCTACATGATTTTCATGAGGACATGCGCTACAAACAGCCAATCATAAAAGCACATTACAGCCTTAAGAATCCATATTTTAAAAATGAAGACCAAGTTGCCACGGTTTACCATTTATGTTCGAAGAACACACATGTGTGTCTCTATTATCAACCGGTTATTTACGGTGACGAAACAGAAGAATATGATATCGCACTTCATCGCTTATCTGCTTCTCAAAAAAGTATTCAGTATCACAAGCCATCGTATTGGACTCCTGATTATCTTTTATCAGTCCGCGATGCGCTGGGCACAAAACATAATTTTATTTTCGATGCAAAGTTCAGTAGAGGGGACTCGCTATGCAGAAGGTTTCCACAGGGAAGATTAGGAGAGTCGATTCTTAAATATAAATCTGACATTGCAGCGTTAAATCCAGACGAACAAATAAAATCCGTGTGGCTCTTTTGCGGCAGGGAAACAGAACAGTACTGCCAAACAGTTGAACGCTCAATATGGGCAACCGAACACCCGCAACAATATAATTCAGGAGTTGGTGTTCTTACACCTTCGTCAAATTGCCTAGATTCCGTCCTTGGCACTATACTTCCCTGCGCAGTTAAGAACGATGATGAAATAAATCATTCATCCAATTCAGCGGAAAATAAAAATACCAATAGTAACAAATACACTAATAGATTCACCTGTAACGATCATAGCGACATTAGGCAACTCATTAATTCGACAATTGATACTAAATGTTTATTCAATACGCAGTGGTCTCAGAAAAGGTTAGGCATAGACCATCCGCTTCTACGTAAACAACCACCTAAAGGATTAGAAAAACAAAAGTATCAGAAAATCACTGAGAAAGATGCAATTATTTTCGTTTATTCAAATTGGCTTCCAACTAATAGAAACAAACTTCATTCTTTAGCGAAAAAGCTAAACGACTAAGCCTTTCTAGCTGCACGCCATTCCCTTACTTCACCTGCCCAGTCTCGGGATCAATGCCCGCCGTAGTCAGGATATTGTTCAATTGCGTCTGCGTCAGTTGGATATCGTAGAACAGGTCATATGTCTCGCGCGTTTCCTGCACCATGTTTACGTCTTGGGTGTATTCAGGGTAGAGAATCTTAAGCAGCCACAAGCATCCCAACACACGCATAACCGATGGCGGACGCCCAAACCACGAAAATGGCGACTGCGGAATACGATACACCGCACCACTTTTTACGCAGGGAACATTGCGCCAATTAGCGTCCGTCAATATTTCATCGTAAAGATCCGAACTCTCTGCATCACTCATGCTGTATTCGCTCGCCAACACCGCATCGGGTTTCCAGTTGATAATCTGTTCCAGATTCACCGTTGGCATACCCATACCTTTGCCCTGCGTACCAGGCAAATCGGCAACGTTGCGCACACCAATTAATTCCAGTGCATCGGTCACATGCATCGATCCCACCGGATCAGTAGAAAGTCCGCCTTCTCCCTGAGCCAAATAAATTGATTTGCGTTCCGCCTCAGGAATTGTTGCCGCAATCGCACTAATACGAGCAAGCTTCTGCTCGCAGAACGACGCGATAGTCTCGCCTCGCTCCTCTACTCCGAGTAACGATGCAACATAGCGGAACATGTCTGGAGCCGATCGCAAATCGTAATCGATAGCCAGCGTGCCAACACCTGTTTCATCCTGCACGTTTTCCGCCATCTCATACCCAACATCATCAGCAGTCCAATAGCACAAGATCACATCAGGATTCTGCTTAACAATCTCCTCGTCATTTGGCGTTGTGCCAGCACCCATCCACACGCCTAACGAAGACAACGCCATGTATTCGTCTTTGATATATTTTTTATTGTCGCCCGATGGCCTAAAATTCCATCCCGAAAGATGTTCAGGCGCAAGAATATACAGATCAACCGTGCCAATAGGATTAGAGCAGAACACGGTATCAACGCGAACAGGTACCGACACATCGCGCCCCAGCATATCGTCCACATGACGCAATTCCCCATGTTTGCCAGGCTTGAGCGTGCATCCCGAAAGCAACTGCAACGCACCACCACTTGCAACAGCGCCTATACAAACCGCAAGACCTTTTGTTGTCGCGCGCGCAAACTGCCGGCGCGTCATCGATTGAATGGCATAGTGTTTATTGTTGTCCATTACAGAGCCTTTCGAAATCGACGATCATTCGGCTTATCTGTAGCATTCGACTTATCTACAGCATTCGACTTATCTGTAGCAATCGCCGTATGCACATTCGGCGACACGCTTGTAGCCTCAACTACACTTCCACGTCCAGCTTCCCTGCGTGCGGCGCTCCCCAAAAACGGGATACAGCCATTCACCACGGTTCCATCCGAAGCCGTAGCCGGAGCAATGCCCACTTCGACGCCATACAAATCTTGCAACGTACGTTCATTCAAAACGTCACTCACCGCACCGTAGGTAAAATGCTCCGATCGCCCCATACAAAAAACCTTGCCGCCCACCATAAATGCATGGTTTGGATCATGTGTCGTCATCACTACAGACAATCCGTCATGTGTTAGATCAATCACCTGTTCAAGCAAACGAACCTGATTGCCATAGTCCAAGCTGGCACACGGTTCGTCCATCACTAACACCTGCGGCTGTTGCGCAAGAGCACGCGCAATAAGTACCATCTGCCGTTCGCCACCCGAAAGCGACGTATAATCACGCTCGCTCAACGATTCAATTCCTAATCGTACTAACGCTTCATGCGCAATCTGTGCATCGTGAGCATCGGGCGTCGACAGTGTCCCTATCGAAGGCGTCCGTCCCATCAGCACAAACTCGGACACGCTAAACGGAAACGCAGGATTATGCTGCTGCGGAATATACGCAACTACCGAAGCAAATCGTTTACGCGTCCAATCGGACACATCCTCGCCGCAGAGTCTCATCTCACCCGATAGCGCAGGCATAAATCCCAGCAGCGTTTTGAACAGCGTCGTTTTGCCAACACCATTAGGGCCCAAGATGGTCAGCACTTCGCCCGCCTGTACGCTAAACGTGACGTCTGTAACAACGGCACGTCCATCGTATCCGCAGGCTAAATGGTTAACATTCAAAACTGGTTTTTTAAACGCATCAATGGTAGGCATGTTAAAGCCTCCTTGAGTGATAAATCAGATACACAAACAAGGGCGCACCTATAATGGCCGTCAAAATAGAAAGCGGGATCTCGGTGGTATACACACTTCGGCACACGTCATCTACCAAAACTAAAAATGATCCTCCGAGCAAAAACGACGCGGGAACCAAAAACCTATTGTCAGGTCCTACCAAAAATCGCGCCAAATGAGGAATAATCAATCCGACCCATCCCACCATGCCAGCAACAGATACAGCTGCAGATGTTGCCAACGTGGCACACGCCACCACAACAAGCCGCGTCCGCTTAACATTCACGCCCAACGATGCCGCTTCCTCGTCACCGCAGCTCATCACATTGAGTCGCCAGCGCATGGCAAACATTCCGCCGCAGCCAATTACAAGAGGCACCGCCAACCACAGCAAATCATCCTCGCGAACGTTTGCCAATCCTCCCATCAGCCAAAACGTAATCTCGGGCAATTGAGAATTCGGGTCTGCCATAAACTTAATTGCAGAGGTAAACGCCGTAAACAAATTCTGAATAACCAAGCCACACAGTACTAATACCAGTACCCCGCTCATAGCTTTCGACAATTTTTTAGAAAGCCCGTACGCCAGCGAAACTGCCGCAACGCCACTCGCAAACGCTAGTACTTGCATGCCAAATCCGCTCAGCCCCATCAATATGCCCAGAGCTGCGCCAAAACATGCACCAGCCGATGCACCCAGTAAATCTGGTGATACCAACGGATTGCGGAATAATCCCTGATAGGCACAGCCAGCACAAGCAAGCATCGCACCAATAGCTGCGGCAGCCACCACGCGAGGGCCGCGCAGATGAAACAGCACATTAAACGATGTCCCATCGCATTCACTATCGCCAAGGCTTGCCGCAAGATCGCCCAAATCTATCCCATAGCGACCTATGCTCACCGAAAGCAAAAACACCACGACTAAAATCACTGCCAACCCGACAATGATTGCAATGCTACGTCCTCGACGACTACGCGAACAAGACGACGTAGTGCCGATCTGCTTGTCGCTCCGTTTATTCATCGGCATACCGCCCTTCGAATATAACGGGCATTAGCACTTCGCCATCCACCGCATGCGTTGCCGTCAGCGTGATCGTATCTCCCGAAGATGTTGCGGTTACCGTATCCGGCCATGCATTTTGAATAACTTGAGCCAGGTCAGTTGCACATTCACGTTGTGTATCACGCATAAATAAATGGTTATGTTTAAACGTCAGCGTGCCATTTTCCATGTCGTCGGCACCATAATCCGCCATACCATATTCATTACACGGCACATCACCATTCGTTGATAATCCCAACCACATAACACAACGCAACTGAGCAAATTGGTCGACCTTGCACACCGTACATGCGCACGTTCCACTCGCCGCATCGCCAGGAACACGTTCTACCACCGAAATTGCTACACCTGATGGAACCGTAAAGCTCACGCGCTGATTCATGCGCGCACATACCGCACTCGACCCTTGCTCACCGTTAGCAGCTAGCACATGAGGCAACGCACCCGATGCGTCGGATGCACAAACGGAAAGCTGCCCCTGATAGAGCGCAAAATATACGGACGAATCTTTACCCGAAGCAGCATCGCTCGGCTGCAAACGAACTACCACGTCTCCGTTATCAACGCGCGCTGACTCAACAATAGTTTTTGTATCAATCGGCGCATCGTTAAGCCTTACCGTAAAATCACTCGACACATCATTGTCCGCGCTCACTGGTGCATCAAATTTTAAACGGACCTCTGCATACTGACCCGACTCCGTTAGATCGCTTCCACTTGTAACCTGCGCATCAACGCAGGTAGGGGACGCGTCGCTCACTTTTCCTGTCGCAACGCCGCACCCCGCGCAGCACAGCGTGCTGCACAAGACACACAGTGCAACCGCGATCACAATGCAAACGCCAGCCAACCGACAACGGCTTTTCCCTACGTTGTCACATACGCTGTCACATACGCTGTCACGTGCATCTATACTCATGTTCTCGTCTATAATCATCGTCTGCCTCTATCCAGCCACACGCAACAGCCACTCAGGCACATCAGTGTCAGGCAAGAAAAAGTACGCATACGAATTCACGCCGCCCAATTTTGCACACACCAAATATCCGCCCGTGTTCATAAAGTATGTGTTGCGCAAGTGCGGCACAATTTGGGCAAGTTCGCTTGCATCGTTCGTAGAATATTTGGTCCCGAAATCTTGCGTAACAATATAGTGAGAATTGTTGGACATCCGGTATCCCTTAAATAGCACACTCTCGGGCGACTTCACCGCATTCATACCCGAATAGGGATCGTAGCGCTGGAAAGTCAGACTTTCGATGACCGAAGAATCAGCAGACGACAAATACTTTGCAACGCCATTGTCTTCCATCCATTTGAGCGTATGCGTGTATTGATCAGTCAAATAGATCACATTGTTCGAGAGCGAATACGAAAAACTCTGTGCATCCGTATCCCCTGCCTGCGTAAACATGAGTACGCCACGTGCAACACCCGATGGGTGATAGCGATCTTCGCGCGTTTGGTTCGCCGCATCTTCGGCCAACGCCGCCAATAACTGCGTCCGCGCCTCGGCCGTACATGACAACTTAACTGACGATGCATAATATGGGTCGCTCAAGTATACGGTGCCATTAAGATACGCCTGATGAGCGCTGGAATAGTTCAACGCCGAAGCCTGATCGCTCGTTACATTACTTATATCGCTCGACACGCTCGCACGCTCAAGTTCTTTAACGGTGCTGGAGTCATCCAAACCCGTTAACGCATAGAGTTCGTCGTAGGTGGCGCAATCAAAGTAGCGCACTGCCTGCGATCCATCTTTCATGGTGTAGCTAATCTTAACGTCGTAAGGAACCACGGTGTTGCCAAAATCTTTAGCGTCACGTTTCCACGTAGCTTTTCCCGTACGTACCAACTGCCCATGGACGTCCGTTACTGTATGAATGCTTGTCGCATCGTCAAGCGAATACGTCGCAGAATAGTAGTACGATCCAGCCCCCGACGAGGCAGAATCAAACTTTACCGCTAAATAGTCAGGAGATCCCGCATAGCTCACATCTACAGAAGCAACTTGATCATCATTGGGAACATACGAGCTATAGCCCAATCCACCCGTTGCTACAATAGCTACCGCTGCACCCAAGCAACACGCTTCTGCGCCCATTACACCAAGCGTTGTACGCAGATGCGTCACACCTTTAAGTGGCCCGCGGAATAAAATCGCCGACACTACCAAAAATGCTCCGAAGGCAGCCACACATGCGGCAACGACATTTACCTGCGCTAACGCGGTAAACGTAGCACCAAATGCTGCCAATCCTACAACCAGCCCCACCAAAAAAGTCATGGGTATGCACAGCCCCGCAACACCTGCACGTTCGCCTTTGCGACGAATAAGCGCATACGCACTCAGCGCTGCAACCACGAGCAAAACGAGCAGCCACGCACCAAGGAACGCCCAATTACCATCCGTTGGATAATACACGGGATGCTGAACCATAAAGGTCGAATGGGCAGACGCCTGTCCCAAGAAGAACAGCAGCGGATTAAACGATTCGGTCGATTCCAAAAGCGTTGGCGCAACTGAGGTAGTGCCGTTGTATAAAAATTCTCCAAATGCATTGCCTACGAGCAAGTAATCCATCAGCGCATTTAATCCCCAAGCGCCGACGCTCACTACTCCAAGTAACGCTATCGTAAATGCGCATGCTTCCACTACGGTACCCGCCAACGTGCAGCACAAAATACTTGCGATGCAAGCCACCGCGCCCGTTAGTACGAGCCCAGCGAACACATAGAAAAAATCACCAAAGATTCCTGGCCACACACCCAGCGCTGCAACATTTACCGCCAGCGAAATCGCCAATGGCACACCAATGCCAACGATCAACGACAGTAAACATGCAGCAGCACGCGTTGAAAAAAGTGTTAGGCGACTAAGTGGCAAACTTAAAAAGGTTGTCGTCTGGCATTTTACCAACAGGAAGCTAAAACTACGTACACCAAGTACTATGCCGAACAACACTGTACAAGCGTAAACCGGATATAACATATCGGTCGCCCAAAAACGCCATTTAAGCTGGTCGTGTGTATAGTCCAAGTTAAAAACTGACGTATCAGGAATAGCTGCAGTGGATACCGGCATTAAGACGATAAACACAGCCAACGCTGCAATCAGTACAGGCAGCACCATGCGAAACGCCACACCAAAATCGTGCCTTGTAAGCGATGAATTGCTACGCGTCCCTTTACGCCGAGGTGCGGGCTGCACCGCCTTGGGAACACTGGTAAGTTTCTTGGAAGTCTTGGTTAGTTTTGCGGCAGCTTTCTTGGAAGTCTTACCGCTTAAGCTAGAGACAGATTTCTTATTTGTAACAGACGCAACCGGCGATCCGCTTTTACGTGCAGTCCCTGACGCAGCAGCAGGCTTCTCCTCTTTCGCCGTAGTAGCATCTTGTTCGCAAAGCTCTTCTTCTGCTTCTATATCTTGCGGCTTCGAAAGCCCACCGCGCTTACGTTTACCAGATGAAAATCGAGTCGATGTCAAGGTCGCCCACCTCTCTTTCGTCGAGGAATATTTGCTCGAGCGTGCGACCTGGATTGTTTGCATGAAGATCATCGACGGTCTCGTCAAAAACCAATTGCCGATCTTCGATCATACCGATGCGATCGGCCACATCTTCTAATTCGCGCAGATTATGCGATGACAAAATCACCGCGGCACCGCGTACTTCTGCATATTTACGCAGCAACCGTTTGAGTAAAATACGCTTGGATAAATCGAGTCCATCAAAACTTTCATCCAGCAACAACGACTTTGCGCCGGTCGACAAACCAAGCAATATAGCCGTCTGGCGCTGCATTCCTTTTGAATATCCCGATATGCGCGCACGCCTATCAAGCCCAAACAGTTTCATAAGATTCTCGTAGGTAGCATCCGACCAATCAGGATAATATCCCGCATAAAAGCTGCGCATAGAATCCGGCGTTGCTTGCGGCAAAAAGAACGGTTCATCAGCCACAATAAACGGTGTTCTCTCGGGTGTACGCCCGACATGTGCACTCGTTCCGTCCACAAGTACTTCGCCTTCGTCGGGTAAATATACTCCTGCAACGGTTTTAAGTAAGGTTGTCTTGCCCGCCCCGTTGTATCCAACCAAACCATACACGCTGGAATCATCAGCTTTAAGACTAATGTCATGAATTGCGGTGAACTTGCCATAGCGCTTGGTCACATTACGAATATCAATCATGCTCCGGCCTCCTCCTTTTCTTCACACTCAAACACATGGGCCAGTTGATCTTCGGAAATCTGCTCGATCTTGCCATTATGTAAATGGAGTATTCGATCCGCACGACGTGCCATCGCCATATCGTGAGTGGCGTAGATCACCGCATGCTTTTTGTCCGGATAATTCAAAAGTTCATTAATGACCACACGCCCCGTTACTGGATCAAGATCATTAGTCGGCTCATCGGCAATGATTATCTTGGGCGAAAGCAACATCGCACGCGCCAACGCCACGCGCCGCTTTTGTCCTACCGAAAGCTGATGTGGGTAGTGCCATAGACGGTCCTCTAAACCGAATTCCTTCATCAATGCCAACGCACGCTTTTGGCAATCACCTTGATACGCAAAGCACGATGGCACCAGCACATTGTCCAAAGCTCGCAACGATCCAATAAGTTGGTTATGTTGGAATACAAAGCCAAACGCCTGAGCACGCAATGCTGATAGTTCCACATCATTGAGACGCTCGATGCCTTTTCCATCCACCGTCACACGTCCCGCGCTCGGCGCCAACAGCAAACCCGCAATGGAAAGAAGCGTAGATTTTCCCTCACCCGATGCGCCGACAAGCGCAACGGATTCTCCAGCATTAACCTGCATATCTATACGAACTAAAACCGTCTGACCGTCGTACGTTTTACTAACCTTGTCACATTCGAGTAGCATGAAGCACCTTCTCAATCTATGTCGCCCATCTGCATTGCTGCAGATGGATCGATACGATTTGCACGACGAACAGGAACTATCACGGCTAGCATGCCAACAACAGCAAACAACATAGCTAGTCTCAAAATCACACCAACCCACGCAAGTGGTCCAGGCGCCAAATAAGGAAACGATCCGCTACTTGCCAACAGCGACGGCACCAGCAGATATATGCCTACGCCCAAGACACAACCGGCTACAAGTCCGCCACCAATAAGTACTGCTGCCTCGCCGCCAATAAGTGTCCGAATATCACGTTTGGAAGCGCCAACCGCACGATACAATGCAATCTCTGCACGCCTATCCCAGGCAACGGTGTAAAAGCGTGTAAATATCTGCACGATCGATGCGATAGCTAAAAGGAGCGCCGCGCCTGCCATGATGGTAAACATCGAGGTTAAGTTTCCTTGCACCTGATCAATCACTTTGCTGCTTTGGATAACACTTACACCATCTATATGGGACAGGTGTTCCGCCACCGCAGCGATAGCATCTTCACGCGATCCACCACATGTGCCCGCAACGTAGGAATCGTCAACTTTTACCATTACACTCGACACCAACGTAGATGGATCGCCGTAGCGTTCCCATGTGTCAGCAAAATTATCAGTTGCTGCCGTGTAAGCACGCACGGTGTCAATATCCATAAGAATCGATCCATCTAAATCGGTTCCCGTCTGATCCATCACCGATGCCACAGTAACGGGATGCCCCAGCACCTTACCTTGTTTGTTAGGAAAATCCCCTGCTAAATTGGACCCTATTATGATTTGTCCTTCTTCAAGCTTTTGCCCTTTAGCTAGATCGGTCCACGGACTTATGACCCAATCGCTTTGAGCATCGTAGCCAATCAAACGCGAAGGAGACGATGCCGAACAACAGCTGGCGTTAAGCGTTTGCCCAAAGAACTGCGCGGTCGTAGCACCCACACCTTCGGTAGCTGCAACCTGATCCTGCACGGATGCAGACATATACATACCCACGGGACTGCCAGTAAACAAAAAGGATGTTTCGTCCAAACTCGAGGCGGCGTCCGCCGGTATCACCATCAAGTCTGCACCGTAGCGTTGCTGACTTTTTTGTATACCTTGCGTAACTCCAATGGACGTCAACGCCAGTGCCATCAGCACCGCCACGGTGAGAGCCACAGTGACGAGCGTGGCGATCGACTGAGTTGTACGCATCCCTAAACTATGTTTGATCAGCTCGAACATAAGATCCTACATTTCCTTTTTAGGTTTTTTCTGAGAGGGGCTGCACGCGAAGAACGCATAAATCGCTACGACCAATGAAATAATTTGCAGCACACTGACCACAAGCGCATGCATATGACATGGCATATCGGCGTTAGTGCACAATCCCATAAGCGGTCCGTAAAATGCAAACAGCCCAATTACGTTTACCAAAACAACCATTGCGGTACATACCCGTCTACCGTGTACACCCGGCGTCGTAAATCCCATGCCTGCTGCCGCAATAGCCATAATCTGAATGAGCCCAACAGCTATAAATGTCCAATGACATTTCATAGGAACGCAGCCACCAGCTGCGGTTTCCACACAGGTACTGCATCCACCTAAAGCAAACGCGCAAATTGTCGCCACCAAAGATAGAACGACGAGCACGATCGAAATAACGTCCCACTTTTTCTTTTTCATTTCCTATCCAATCTTTCTTTGTTCGTATCACCGCGTGCGCGCGAGTGACGCACGATCGATGTTGTTACCTTTTTAAATACATGCATCACAAGACGAATAAGGGTAATCGCCAGAAAGACAGCGACGGCCAGCACCCCTAAAGCAACAAGTATCTTTGCCATATCAAACGGAGAAAACGCCGCCGTCTGTACTTGAATATCACATGATGCGGAATTGTAATGAATAAGCGAAGCATCAACGTGAATAGTTGTTGAACCTGTCCCTGTTACTACTAGGTAAGGCTTTCCGAAAACTTGCACAATATGTACAAGGGATTGATCATCCGACACTGCTTTGATATCGGGTTTTGTCGTCTGCAGCCCATTACATGCACACGCGCCATAGCTATCAACTGAGCCGCATAAACACGGATCCTGACCACACATCTCAAGCATCCCGCAAGGGACACCTGTCTGGATGGAATCAGGATCGGTGTTCACCGGCAATGCAATCATATCGATGCATGCAAGATCTATATGCTCGGGCGCATCAAGAGATAGATCACCCACTATTTTTGTGGCGGCCCAAGCGATTGACGAGGTGGGGCTCGCAATCGCCCAGACCATAACAAGACACACCGCGACGCATCGCAGCAAAAGCTGCGCGCGTCTGCGTGTATAAGAAATGCACCTATTCAAAGTCCCCACCCTTCCGTGTATTTCGATTATGCTTTGTCGTCCTTTGCGACATCGGTTGCTGCGCTCTCATCAGATTCATCCTTGGATGTATCATCTGATTCAGGTTTGTCTTCAGGTTCGAATTCGTCTTCGGATGTACCGGCAGATTCAGCTTTAGTTTGATCTTCAGATTCGTCCGCAATTTCACTATCAGCGGATAAATCGCTATCGGCACCCTCAGTTAACGAACTAGCTTCTCCATCGACATCACTATCAGCATCAGCACTATCGATCATATCGGCATCGGTATCGGATACGGCCGCTTTACTATCGACTACAGCAGCATCATCGGTTGTATCACTCAATGTATCGGGCTCGATGGCACGCGCATTACGCTTGCGCAGCACAACAGCGATGATGATAGCTATTACCGCGAGCGCAGCGATAATAAGAGCAACAATGGCAGCAACAGGTAGCCCATCCGTTGCACCTTCGGTATTAACGTGTGCGATATCTTCTAGTACTGAATCTTTTTGATCGCCTGCATTCGACGAATCCAACGTAGAGGCTGAATATTTAGTCAGATCATCGGTGGAAAGCGCCCATGTACTGCAATGATCCATGTCGAATGATGCATACCCGCTTGTGACAGTTATGCCACTTTTCTGCAGCTCAAACTTACCCGTATCTTTGTTAAAGCAGAACAACGACAACGTCGTGCCATCAGCATATTTGCCTGCGGTGCGCACATATACGCTCGCCTTACCAGGCAGCGGTCCTTCCTGCTGCCAATCCATAACGAGCGAATCCTTTGCGTTTGCAAGCACATCCGCCACCGTGCCGGTACCTTTTTCTGATACCGTTACGCCCAGATCCATATTCAGATCTCCGTCAGGGTCCAAATCGGTTCCTTTAAAAGTCCAAGAAATATCAGGCTTGTCGGAACTCGCACCCGTCCAGAATGTGCATGTTCCCTCGGTACCGGCAATTTGGGAAAGTTCTTCGGCACAATTTGCCGCTGCGTTTGCCTGGACAATCAGCGCCTTTGTACCATCAGCGGCTTCTACTACTTTCTCATTCTTTTCGTCTGTAGCAGCAACTGCCGCAGCAGCAGCTGGCACGCCCGTGGCAGACACGGCAACAGACCCCGAAGGATTTACAGCAACCGCACCTGATGAGGCACCATTAGAAGCCGCCGCACCCGATCCACCCGAAACTGAATCTGTGGGAACAACCGTCGTGGATCCACCTGAATATGAGCCCGAGCCACCCGAATTGCCTGAGCCACCAGACGATGCATTATTGTCAGAAACATCTACCGTTACGTACGCAGCAGCATCATTGTGTTGCTGCAGTGTAGCGCTCACCGTGAGTGTTGCCGATCCCGCACCATAACTTGTTACATTCAAAACGCCATTGCTATAGCTTGCACGCGCGACACCTGGATTATCAGAATACACAGCAACATTTGTGCCATATGCGGAATACGCCGTGCCCATACAAGTACACCAGCCATTTACATCGGCACATCCGCCTTTTACTCCCTGAGGTGTCGTTAAATCACCGCAACCTTGAGGACATTCAGCCATACCACAGCCGACTGTTTGCTCTTCACTGGCAATACTGAG
Source organism: Eggerthellaceae bacterium UBA5808 (assembly GCA_002417975.1). Lineage (GTDB taxonomy): Bacteria > Actinomycetota > Coriobacteriia > Coriobacteriales > Eggerthellaceae > UBA5808. The sequence goes on along the minus strand of DIDE01000061.1, from coordinate 41,695 downwards.
TCCGCATCCAATGCTGGCAGATTCTCCAGCACCCATGGATATCGAATTGCTACCTAAGTAAATTTCCACTGGCGACAACGAATAGTATGCCCATGCAGATGATGGCATCGCCACACAAGCCATCGCAACTACCAGTAGTGCAGACAACATAAACAAGGCCGCTCTACGGTGACCTAATACGTTCACTTTCATTACTTTTCGCCTTTCATCGTTGACGGTGCATCTTTGGAGCTTTGCGAAACATCGGTTTCATCAGGAGTTGTATCTGCTGATCCGTCTAGGATTTCATTAGTATTGCCGTCTGCAACCTTATTATCCTCTGTTATGTCTATTCTGCTTTCAGCAGTATTACAAGACGATGTAGCATCATTGCTTGTTTCGCCCGATTTTTGATGATGCTTACGATAGATACCAAATACAATCGCGGCTATAAGTACTGCCAGTCCTATGCCTACAACCCAAGGCAGCAGGGTAGTTTGCTTTGGTTGATTACTATCAGAAGAACCTGTTCCTTCCGCAGACATATCATCAGCTATAGTGTCTACATCAGTCATGGCAACCGTTCCCGCCGATTCCAAATCAGGATCGTCGGACAGCACAAATACCTTACCCTCGGTCACCTCAAACGAAACGTAGCCATCCTTTGCCTGCAAATTTTTTTGGATGCGGGTAAGTTTGTTCGTTGAACTGTCGTAGGAATAAAGCGTTACGTAGGTATCGTTTGGAAACACTTTTGCCGTTCGCCACAGCAACGTCATAGGACCTGGCAATATACCACACGCACTCGCATCCATGCAGCAGTACGTTTTTCCTTTAAGCAATTCAGATAATTGCGTATTCGAAGCCGTTGCATCTACAACCGACAGATTCACGTCGTTTTCTGGAGCTGCGGTAATCTTGGTTCCTGATGCATACCAAATATAGTCGGGAACAGCTTCATCAGATCCCGCCCAAAACATTACTTGATCAGCGGTACCAGCAACCTGACCTATCAGATCTTTCGGCGACACATCCGCATCCGAAAGAGATGCTACCAGCGTCTGTCCTCCCGATGCGGAGTTGTCGCCCACCGCAATACCCGCCGCACTACCAACGATCGAAGCAACAACAGCATTAGCACCTGTTGACACATTCGCACTGCCGCTACTACTAGAAACTGGCGAACTTGTTACTCCACCACTCGTAACTGTTTCGTTTGTTGCAGTGGCATTACCTGATGGTGATACGGTATTTTCATTTGCCGCTGGCGCAGCTGCAGGTTCCGCCACGTCAACCGTCATAGATGCAGTTGCGTCAGTATGTAGACGCAGCGAAGCAGTCGCTGTAAGCGTAGCCGTTCCAGCAGCATATGTTGATACGCATAACGTTCCGTTATTCCATGAAGCGCGCGCGACACCGGGATTACTTGAATACACGTTTACCGCAGAATAGTAGGTGCTGTATCCGCCACCGTTGCACGTGCATTGTCCAGAAGCATCCAGGCATCCTGCCGATACCGCTTCGCATCCGCTTGGACAATAATCAGTTGCACAGTTTGGAATTTGCGACGACGACATAGGCGACACCACACACGACATAGTGTCGCTTTCACCTGCGGTCAACGAGGCATACCCAGGCATCGAAATAGAAACCTGTCCCAGATTTACTACAGCAAATGCTTGAGTAGGCATACAAATCGAAACTATACATAGCCCTGCCATCAAGCAGAATAAAACACCTGCTCTAAAGCCACGAGCTGCACGTATATTCATGAAAGAGACCTCGATTTTTCGGTTTCAAAGCTAGAAGGATGCACCACATACCCCACCACAACGCGAGACGTAAATCCCGCGTTGTGGCATGCATGCATAGTTAATGCGTGATTGGTTATTTCAGCACATGTAATTCATTAACCACATGAGCCTTACGACGGCGCGACGATCCAACTGCCGCAGCTGCAGATCCCGCACACAAGAGAACGAGTGTCCACAGGAACGTACTAGCAACATCGCCCGTTTTAACGTTCGACTTTTGCGACGTAGCCGCTGCTGGCTGCGTTGTCGTACCTGCACCTTGAGCTACTGTTTGTGCAGTTTGCGGAGTTTGTTGCGCTTGCTGAGCGGCGGTTTGGGCTAATTGCTGACCAGCAGTTTGGCCTGACGCTGTTGTCGTTGAACCCGAACCCTTACCAGCTGCTTGTGGTGTTGTTGATGCCGATGCCGGCATAACCTCAAGGGAGAAATCGGACAAATCGCTCGCGACAATCTTTACTTTTCCGTTTGCAACCACAGATTGTTGTGAGGTAACCGATCCGTCTTTATGCAGGTGCTGGATAGTAACCGTGCGTCCGTTGTACGTACTGTCAACGGGGAACGAAAGTGTAAGCGTTCCAAAGTTATCATGAACTTCTGTACCGTTAACCATTAGGAATATGTTGTACATTCCCAACAGGTCACCATCGCCTAGCGTTTTTGCCAGCTTATTGTAAGCATCGCCAGATGTTACAGGATCAACCACGAGCTGAATGTTCGAAGCATCTTTCCTATCAACATTAGAGCCCCATAAGGATCCATTTGCTGTGATGCCCGTACCAGATACATCGTTCATCTTTACACTGGTGCCAGCAGGTCCAACAACCGTAAAGCTTGCGGTCGTGGTGCCAAATACGCTCTTTTCATCGCCCGTTATCGTAGCGGTATATGTACCAGGATTGACGATTTTTGATACAGCATTGCCTGCTGAATCTTTATATACAACCGTGCAGTCGTTGCCTGGTGATAGTGTTCGTTGCGCAACAGCTGGATCAGACGATGCAGCATAATCTACAGTGATGGTTGGCGTTAATTCTGAACCCGTGTAGGTCATACTTGCAATCGAAGCCGTGTTGCTAGACGTCAAATAGTTGAGCGTCGATGTTCCGCCTTCGACCTTTTGAGCCAATTTTGCCGAATCGCTGTAATTACCCAAGAAAGCAAACGGCTTAAAGGTGCACCCATATTTATCCGCATACGTTTTGGTCGTATTTGTTGTGTAATTCAATCCGTAGAACGTCATGCCAGTATTTGTTGCATACTCTCCCAGATTCTTCGAGTTTAACGCTGAGAAACTTGATGGTGTGCTCGAAACCCAACCCAAGGTTGGATCGCCCGTTTCTCCCGCCGTCGCTATCTGCAAGTTCTGATTAAATGCATAAACGTTCTTCAAATTAGGACAAGCAAAGAATGTGCCATTACCGATAGACATAATGTTCTTTGGCAGAGAAATTTCCGTTAATCCATACAGCCCCGAAAACATATAATTGGGCAAAAACGTTTGCGTGTATAACGAAAAATCCAGTGCAGCAAGTGTGTGATTCACTTTTGGACTAGAAGTATCATTTGCTGAAGGAAGCGATATATAGGTAGCATCCGCCATAGAGAATAAAGGATAGATACATGACTGTGCCGCATCTGCAATAAAATCTGTTGCTTTTTTACCTTGCCATAATGTTGATGGAAGTTGAACTGATTTTAGGGATACTTGGCTAAAGGCACGGGCTCCAATATTTTTTATACCAGCATTTGGCATCACAATGGCATTTACTTTTGTGCATCCTGCAAATGCAAACGCAGCAATACTTGTAACACTGTCAGGAACTATATAGGTACCCGTTAATGTTGTTGGCGCCTTAATCAACTGTTTCATATCGGAAGAAAAAAGGACACCATCCACTACAACGTAATCTGGATTATTACTTACGATTGTTGTTAAAGTGCTATAGCATGCTGCAAAAGAATTACCGTAGAAATCCCCTTTAGCACATTTATTCGCGTCAAGCGTCGCAGTAGTCGTCCCTTTGGGAAATATGACATAATCACGTCCATTAGGATATTTTGTCTCAAAAATAATATTATCTTTTGAGTCATAAAGCACTCCATCATCGAAACGGAAATGCCCACCATCTGCAACGGTAATCGATTTCAACGCCGCACAATGATCTAAAGTAGGAATGCTTGCAACACTCGCAGGAATATCTAGGGATGTGAGCGCTGGACAATCGTAAATTGATAAGCTCGTAACACCGTCGGGAATATCTAAGGATGTAAGTCCTGAACAACCTTTAAGAGCGATACTCTTTATAGTATCTGGAAACTTAATAGAGGTAAGTTGATCGCACCCATACAAAGCATCTTGGCTTAGACTAGTCAAAGACGCAGGCAATGTAATACTGGTAAGCCCTTTTTTACCAGAGAATACCCATATGCCTAAATCGGTAACCCCCTCAGGAACCTCTACAACACTCGGTAAATTTTGTACAGCATCAAGAACCTTTGTTCCAGCTGTTCCTGCTTCATACAAAACCCCATCGGCTGCTGAGTACACTGTATTAGTGCTTGCTACGGTAATATTGCTTAAACTACTATCTTGGTAAAAGGGAAGATCACCAGCATCGGAACCATGGCATACGATAGATGTTAAGCTAGATGGAAGTGTTAAAGCCGTTAGCCCTGAACGCTTTTGTAAATCTTCAGCTTTAATTGTCGTAAGACCTTCTGGTAAGTTAAGAGAGCCTTGTATTCCTAGCGGGATATATACTAATGATCCGTCGCTATTAAAGAGAGCTCCATCTACAGATTTATAATTACTATTATTTTCAGAAACCCTTATCGAGATTAAAGAATCTGTGCATTGAGTAAAAGCATCAGGTGCAATACTCGACACAGAAGATGGAAGCATAATCGAGGATCCAGTTGGCACCACCGAAATCACTTTTGACTTTGTAGAATCTTTATACGTTATACCCTGCTCATCGGTAACATTTGAATCAGATAAATTTGCTATATACTCTTTTAGTTTCTTATCTTTGACAACAGCACCATCTTCTACAACAATGCTCTTTAAATTTGAGAACATTGCGCCATACATTGTAATAGATTTACTAAAATACGGATCTTTTACTGTTACGCCTTGTTGTATCACAATTTTTTAACGTCAACTAATATCTTCTCTGCATTTACTGAATCAGGTAGCTGATCAGTGTAAAATCTATTTCTTAACCCACCAACTGTTCCAGAGCCAGAAAATGTTAATGTTCCCGATGGCGCATCGTAATCAACAGTTACCTTCCCGACGGGAGCTCTTTTTGAATCAACGTGGCAAGATACCGCTCCAGCTGTATCTGCATATGCACTATTAGTACCTATTAGCTGGATAGCACCGAATACGAGGATTGTTATAAAAACCAATATCGCTAACTTATTGCATGTTCGACAGTACCTCATACTTTCCTTCCTTTTTAGTAAATACAGGAGCTTCCCCCTCAACATGAATGCCGAAGGGGGAAGTCTCTAAATACATCTTAATTTTGCATGGGCTGTTCTGTCGTAGTGCCAACCGCAAGCCTATTCTGATTTAAATAATTGCCATCATAAATCACCGCATTAATACCTGACATTGCACTTCCGTCAGTCTTAGCAATTTTGACATTTCCATTTTCTACTTGGAACGTATAGCCAAGATCTGCAGCGCCAGCATTATTAGCAGCATTTACAATCTCAGCTGCATAATTTGCTGCCGTCTGTTGGAAAAACATATGAGAGTGAATAGTCAAACCATTACCATCAGCAGACGAGCCATTTGTAAACATATAATCTGATCCGTCCGAGAGAAGGAAGAAATTCATCGCCCGGCACTTAGGTAATGACGAAACTACTATAGTTGCCGTTTTTTGATCACTACTATTTATTACCGTAAGTCCCAGCCCAGTATTAATAAGAGTCTCAACTGGTTGTCCGCCCATAGCACTTGCGAACGCACTATTAGCATCAGCGTCTGCTGTTACTTTAAATTCGCCAGAGTAGATTGCCGTCATGCCTGCCGTGTTAGGACCAACAGTAAAAGCAATCTCGTTCCTATTTACAGAAACATTGGTAATAGCTCGGTTATACGTACCGCTTAGTGCACGTCCCGCAATAGTGGTATGTGATTGAAGATATGATTGCGCATCATCAGAACTGATAGAGCTAGGCAATGCAGCTGAAAATGTCATTACTACATTAATCGTCTGGTTCCGCTCTGTTCCTGATGCGGTTGCATCATATGGATTAGCCGTAGCATCAACCGTTACGCTATTGTTCCAGTCAACCCCACTTGCATACGCCTTTGGAGTTACTGCGAAGCAGCAAGCAACAGCAAGCAGTACAGCTGCAAGCGCTACCCATAGCTTCATGTGCGATCGTGTAGAACTCTCGTTCATAAAGAAAAGCCCCCTTAACTTCGCTCGGGTCCCCGAGCCCTATTATTGCTTACGACAAATTATTCTTTCAGTAGAATATTCATCAATTTGCATACTATAGTGTTGAAATTAGCTTTTGTAACCTACCCAATCCGGATAGGTTTTACCCTATCCGCGTAATTTTACCTATTATTTTCGATTGAGAATAATGTTTTCCGTGCACAAACCTTTGCTTTGTCGTATCATTCCCAACACAAGCTAATTCAATATGTCACACGTTCCCTTTTACGAAAGCGCAGTAATTGTCTGAAGTAAAACCAACATTCCCTACCGATCCGCGCATGCATGTATGTGTATGCGTAGGATTAGCATGCCTTATTGCATGGGATCGGTTGATTCAGAATGTCGTTTTAGTCCAAGACGTTGCAGTATATAATTCCTGCCTTATTACGGGCGGAGTTTATGCAGCAGCATTAGCTGCACTCGCGATAGTCTCATTCAAAAGAACATGGCTGCCTCAACATCGTATAGTCCTTTTTGCAATCGTCGCATCGGGAATAGCCGGCTTGATTATGACTGTCATTACCGACGAATCAGCGAGTGTCTTCTGCGTCTGCATCCAAAGCGTTGGAGCAGTTATCTTGCTCCCTATTTGGGCACGCATTCTTTGCGCCTGTTCATGGCGCAATGTCATCCGCTTTGTAAGCTGTGCCGTAATAGCAACAATGGCTATTGTTCTTATGGCCCGTTGGTATAGCTGGCTTTTACCTGTGTTGCTAACACTGACACCTATTGGAGCCGGAGTTTGCGCGCTCTATATCACATCCCGCCCAAATTCCGCATCATTGTTTACTCATCAAGATGCGCAGGATAGTGCAAATCTTCGTAAAGCCTCAGCAAATCACGCAAATGCTCAATCAGATACAGCTAACGGCGCAGCAGCTCAAACAGCACTTCAAGCAAGTTTGGCTATGATTAAGCAACCGTTTCCATGGCCGTTTTTGAGTGTGTTTGCTCTCTCTGCGCTCGTGGCACAATTCTTTGCGGGCGTTGTCGCTCAACCTTATGCAATTAATTCGGGATCTATAACGCTCTACTTCAGTATCATCACCATGGTTATGATGGTAGCCTTGGCATTGTGGGCTCATTTTAGTAAAGCAAAGGATGTTGTAACGTTCTTTTTCCCTGTCCTTCTATTACTTATTGCAGGTCTACTGCTATTTTCTACAGGCGTATTAAATAGTCTTATTCTGCCTATCGCACTTGTATATGCAGCCGCTAACTGCCTTTACGGAATGGCGTGGATTATCTTAGTGCAATTAGTCCAGCGGTTTGGATTGCGCACCGTTCCCTCATTTGCGGTAGGCATGCTTATTGCCGAAGGAACAATCGGCATGTATGCGGGCATTATTCTTCATTCCAGCGTTAGCATGAACTTTTCTACGATAACAAGTGTGTCCATCATTAGCATTGCTTTATTCACCGTGTTCTATATCGTCAGTTCACACCTTCATCAACGGACGCTGCGCCAAACAGCTGATGAAGCAATTCGCGCCGTGCAAGAAGTTGCTAAAGCAATGCCAGAACAATTAACACCCGAACAGACCGCCCGCGCCGCAAGCGCTCAACGCGCCCGTACTGCCGATGAGTACGGATTCACCGCACGTGAGCGTCAAATTGTTCCTTTGGTAGTGCAAGGTATGAGTAATGGGGATATCGCCGCAGAACTCATAATGAGCGAGAGCACGGTAAAGTTTCACCTCAAGAATATTTACGCTAAATGCAATGTTCACTCACGTAGCGAATTGTCTGCCCTGTTTAGGGTTTAGCATGTGCAGTCTTTATTAGCTGACTAGCAACTTGTTACAAAACCAAATACATTAAAACGAGCCAACCAAAGGAATTACATTCCTCGAGCTAGCTCGTCTAATGTCCACAACAATTCAATTGTTCAGTTGATGCGCTTAACAGCACAGATAACTTTAGAAATAATAGATTATTTTATCGCCGTTAGACTCGACACTATTTCGTTTGTTATTGTTGTTTGCTGGCTTGCAGTCAGATAATTTGACGTGCGAATAAGAACGGTCCCGATTATTGTATGAGAGCCAGAATTAAATGCACCAGCACCATCAAAGGCAGATAAGTATGTGCAGCGTTTTTGAGCATCATCAGCCGTTTTAAACACCTCAATGCATCCACCTGCAGATGTTCCTAATGCTACCGGACCATTGCCATATTCTGTTTCGGCAGATACCTTGCTTGGATCAATAAGATCTGAAGTGAAGTAGACCGCTGCAGTATAGCCTCCGTCTTTATTCATTTGCTTATTTGGATCTCTGTTTTCTGTTGCTGCTTCAACAGCGGTAATATTTGCAAGCCCAACAAGTCTGCTTTCTACAAAACTTGATGAGGGATTATTAACTTGATTAAATGATTGGCAGCTATCATCATAAGACTTTTGAGCAGCCGCAAGCTCATTCATGACTGATGTGTAATCAACCGTATTACTATACTTGTCGATCAGATCTTGCGCCTCAGCCGTTGTACCCGGATGCTCAGGAATTTGCACTTCAGATTCCTGAGCATTACCAACAGTAATTTGTACACTTGACACAGTATTAACATCAAGAGGAGTATTCCCTTGATCCAAATCATCCTGCGCGCTTTGAATTGAGGTTTCTAGCTCACTATTTTTCTCAACAGTTGCTTTATAAACAGGATTATATTCATTCATTACCTTATCATATGGCATTTTAATTTGAGTAAACCATAAGCCAATAGCAACAATAGCGATAACAATAATCGCTACTATTGCTATTATTAGTCCTGTTTTCTTTTTTCCCTTTATCATATACTTGCCTCTTCTTTCTATGGACAGGTATATAAAGTACACCAATTGCTATATTTTAGTAGCAAATAATGAAATTTCTCATCTTATCTGCGACGATAAATCTTCAGACAAGTGACGCGCAACCTTTGCTCGCTTCTTCCGACGCATAAGCACAATCATGATGATAATCGCAACTGCCAAAACCGCCGAAACGGCTAACCCACCTTCAAGTCCAAAAGCGCCACCGTTTATCAGCTCATATCCAGCAACAGATGTTGACCCTAGCACCGAAGTATCAATCGATCCCCCACTAACAAGAACACCAAAGATATCGCCCTGAGCAAAATTCCACATTGCGTGGAATGCAGCAACGCCCCAAATATTTTCCGTATACAAGTAATAGAGTGCCGCAAATATGCCAAACCCCACAAGGTTTATCAACGGCAGAGCCGTTACGCCTGAATTAAGAATATGAAGCGAACTAAACATAAGGGAACTAACAACAACAGCTACAACAACGGGATAGCGACGGGAAAATGATCCGATAAAATATCCGCGGCACAACACTTCTTCAGCCATAGACTGCACGCAAAACGAGAGAAACAGCACGGTGAGCATGCCCACGCTTCCGCTCATTACAACACGATCAATCGTTAAGCTACCACACGCAACTGCAATGCCCACTGCACAACCAAACGCAGTAAGCCCGAACACTAAACCGACAGCATAGGATCGCACCGCATGATGCGCGACGAACCCAAAACTCCGCGCTGTTCTTTTCTGGAGTACCCGTCCGAATACAAAAACAATAATCAGAATGGAAACTATCATGCAGAAATTAAACAGGGCTACCTTCACATCGGAAACCTCGCCGAACAGACCGTAGACAAGAGGCATTGCCACATATGCAGTCCCACATATTGACGCATAAAAGACAGCAATGACAACATCAAAAACTAGTATCTCAACAAGCCAAAACCATCCTTTCTTTGGATTGTCATGCCCACATAAAAATGCTGGTTTTTCGATAACCGAATCAAGCTTTCCAGACATGGTACCCCCTTATATCTGCGCACATATACCTTTATAGTATCTATACTATTCCACCAAACGCATTCTTTAGAGCACACATACGCAATTAGTTAGATACCACGTCGAAATGATGCACGATTGAACAATTAGATACAGCACCCCTAAATGAACAATAGGTCAATCGAGACAGATAGACCATCACACTTCTGCAGTTTACTCACTTCACCAGCTAGACAAGCAAAGCCAATCTTTCTAGATAAACTATGAGGACCCACTCTAGACAACTTTCTATCCTTGCTCGACAATAATAGGAATGCATTTACACATCCTACCAAGGAGTTTTACATGACTTGCCAACATCATTCGTCCCAGATTGATCGTCTCCCAGATTGGCAAACAATCGAGCAGCTTCCTACACCATGGAACCTCTACAAGGATTTGATTTCTGGTATTCCAGAAGATATAGGTGTTCTCGATTTAGAGATCGGTCAGCATTGGGTTTATCTTAAGGCCGAAAGTGGAAGCGGCATGGCACTTGCCGTCACCGGAGGCACCGGAAATTTTGCACTTGCAGATCGCGCCCTCCATATGACTTTGCGTGATGTTGCCTGCCAATGCACGAGTTGGAACTTCCTTAGTGCAAGCGTTGGCGTTGCTGCACTTAACGCATGGTATTCAACGCCTGAGCATGCAAAAGCAGCAGGAATGAAGATCGAGGAGCACCATTCAAACGACGGGTTCGATTTATATCAACGTGTATGCCAAGGGAAAAAGGTTACCGTTGTTGGACATTTCCCGTTGATCGAGCGCCTCGCTGATCAATGTGATCTGACCGTGCTCGAGCGCAATCCACACGGAGACGATGTTCCTGACCCAGGGTGCGAATACCTTGTCCCCTCGCAAGACTTTACGTTTATGACCGGCATCACGCTCACCAATAAGACTATGCCGCGGCTACTTGAATTATCGCGCAGCGGAAGCACAGTCCTTGTTGGACCAAGCGTTGTTCCTGCGCCTGTGCTGTTCAAGTACGGCGTCGATTGCATGGCGGGGTCGATCGTCGATGATCCTGAACAAGCACGTCACGCTATTATGCGCGGCGGAACATCAAACATTTTTGGTCACGGTATCCAAAAAATGCGTGTCGAGCGCCCCGGATGGGTCGACAGCCTAAATTAGTTCATGTTTAGGCAAATGGTTTATCTAGGCATACGTTCTTATGCTATTAAATGATCAGGTTCGAAAGAGTGATCGAGATGAACAACATCTGCTGTTAACACAGCAATCTTTTCGTTCGCTCTTTCAATTATTACACTCCTCTAACATACTTGGTTTTATCCGGACAAAGTATGTCCATGCATTAAAAGAAAATACAGTACAGTAAAAAGCATGTATGCATCAAAAAGGCCAGACGAAATCATTCGTCTGGCCTACATATTTAATGGAGCCAACGACCGGATTCGAACCGGTGACCTACGCTTTACGAGAGCGTTGCTCTACCATCTGAGCCACGTTGGCATTATCCATAGCGACACGTTATAGCTATATAACGCGCGATGTGAAAGTATATAACAGTTCTGCGTTTGAAGCAAATGAAACACATCATGAGCGAACAAATACCTCGCACCGAGAAACCCAGTTGGTTGCAAATCTGAACGCAACACTATATAGACAAACGCAACGAATCGTAAAAGTAACAGATGCAGGATAAGCATAACGATGTGTAGCGTAAGCATAACGATGTGTAGCGTTGACTTGTCGAGGGTGATCCCTCTGTAATGAAATGTATGACCGATGGCGAATAGGAGCCGAAACGCGAGATTTTTTCGTCCACATGGTATCGGACTTTTTTCGAATCCTATAGGTCGCGCATCTCACCAGGTGTTATGGAGGCGTTTTACTCATTGTCTTAAGTTGAAAAACACGAATCGGCACTTGCTCGCCAGCACTTCATTCAAGGCGTTACATTTAGGTTACGTATACGTTTCAACAGCATTTTGCTTGATCAGAATACATCCGAAGATGCTACACTGGCATCTCTTATATGTCTCAACGGCATGTCCCGTCATCGATCTGCATTCGATTGTTCTATATAGAGGTCTCTTGTGAGTCTTGACAGTGTATTCCTCTATGGAGCTGCATTCAATCCATTACATTGAGGAAACCTATACGTCTCAACAGCGTTTTTCGCGGTCTGGCTGTATTCAAATATGATGCAATGGATGACATATAGAATACGTATGCAGCATGACTCACATCTAGAGATGATCATAGGTAGTATGGAAGTGGTGTTTAGATTGCATAGGCAGCGCATCTAGGGGCACTCTCGTTTGGAATACATCCAATGCTGGCGGATAGTGACTTATAGGATACACGCACGAAGATCGTGATCTCTATTGTGTGAGGCCAGGCATAACGCGCAAGAGCACATAATGTGAAGTCGCATAGTATAAGCCTAGATACACAACAAAGGAGGCGACCTATGGCCGCCTCCTTTGAACACCGTCTAAAGTAAATTAGACTATTTCTTCATTGCACCGATGCGGCAGATGGTTGTTCCGCAATCTGGGCATTTACCCTTGACGATCGGCTTACCGTTTTTCGTAGTGCTCTCAACGGGATCCACCATGATCTTCTTCGCCTTGCACTTTACGCAATAAGCTTCGATTTCCATAGGTAACCTCTATTCTTTCCAATCGAGGGGCAGCAAGCTGCCCATTGATAATTACACGTCACCGTGCTTTGAAAACAGAAGCTATTATACTCCTTACCTGCAAATTCCTCTGACATACTCGCACGTCTTCATAAGGACACACAATTGCAGGCACAATGACGCTAAATACTTTTCACCAGCGAATAGATAAAGTCGGCATTATTCTCGAGCGTTTCTGGATCAATATTCTCGAGCACATCGTCAGCTTGTCCAATGCCCGCTGGTTTACCATCTTCGATACCAACCAAGCTCATAGCCTGGATACCCTGGTTAAGCGCAACATACGCTGGGCCATCTTTAAACGATGTATTGTGCGTTGCAACCGAAACCCCAGTTTCTTGCTGAGCCTTTTTAATGTAGCGTTTCATACGAGACGAAGGATGTTTAGTCAGGTATGTGCCTTCTGATTCCATATACGTCAGCGCACCAGAGCCGAGCGCCTCAAGGTTGATAACTACCGCACCACGCAAATCATCGGCATGCTCGTTTAAGAATGCATGCATACCACCGTTGTACGGAAGCTCGGATCCAAGAGCAACGAACCACACATCGAGGTTGACATCAGGATTGCGGAACTTATAAATCTTCCGCACCTCTTCGACCGCAGGATCGACGCCTGACTTTGGATGCGCCTTCGACGCCTTTTTCTGTACGGCAGGAACAGGCTGTGTAGCAGAAATAGGTTGTTGACCCGCTCCAGCTGCCGCCGCCTCTACGCGCTTGGATTCAGGACCGTCGGCATACTGCTGCTCACCTTGCTGTGCTGCACGCTTAGAATACGCACCACCCTGCCAATGATCGCTACGTCCACCGTGACGACGATGTGAATGAGGATGAATAACCTGCGTTGCATCTGCGGCGTTATTGTCGTAGTCGTTTTCGTCATTGTAGCCTTGAGTAGGACGACCGCCATTATCATACGATGCATCTCCGTAATCAGATCCATCATTGTATTCTGGTGCGGCAGCATAGCCGTTTTCGTCATCATACGAAGGCTCATCATAGCCATTCTCTGGTGCGTCATCATAATAAGCATCATCGTTAGGTTGCTGACCATGAGCGAATTGAGCATCTTGCTCCTGCTCAAACGAACTGCCCTCTTGGAAGCTTTCCCATCCGCCACGCTGTTTACCAACATTGCGCGCATCAAAGGATTCGTCTACGCCGAGCCAATCATCGGTGCTCTGCTCTTGCGCCTCATGCTTTTTATGGCGACCCAACTTGCCAAACAAACGACCAAAGCGAGACTTGGGCATCTCCATGTAATCAGGTCCGGCAAACGCACCCGTTTCGGTTACGTTGGTATCATACGAAGAATCGTCAGCATCATCGACGTAACGTTCTTCGGGGTCAACATCGGCGACAAGTTCGTCACCAACAGGAGCAAATGCCCCATTGGATCCAACAGCGGAAAACGATCCCGTTAAGCTAACAGCATTATTATTGTTCGACGTCGATTCGCCCTGTTTATGATCGACAGGAGGCTCAACCGAAATTGACCCACTCATTGATGGCAAGGTCGAACGAAGTGCGGCACGTTTATTGTCGGGCATCTGTTGTTGCTTCCGACTCGCTGCACTATCAAGGCTAATGCGAGGAATCTGCGCAGACAGATCGTTATTGTGCGCTGACTTAGCACCAGCTGCAGCCTCAGCTAAAGGCGCGCGCTGTTTGGTAAGTTCAACAACAGGTGGTAAATCCGATTCCGGAACATCAGGCAGAACAACAGGAGGAATTGCCGAAGCCTGCGCTGTAGGATCATCATCCGACGCTGTACGACGTGCAGAAAATGCTGATGGACGAGATGGTTTTCTATTATGGACTTCAGACTGATACTTCTGCCCTGGTTGCTGATCCTGCTGTGGCTGCTGACCTTGAGCATCGGCACGATCCTGCATCTCAACTTGATTGTGCGCATCGGTATGATTCGTTTGCATACCAGCATGATCACGTGCTTCTGGAGCAACAATGCGCTCACGCACGGTACCAATGAGGCTATTAATTCGACGCTTGCCCGATGATAGAGCCGAAGAACTCTGCTGATCATCTGCTTGGGGTATTTGCGAGAAGTCATGAACTTCATGTGCATTGCCATTTGCTGACGGAGCAGCAGCCGTCGACGAAGTAACATCCTCTTGACTATCGTCAACGAGTACGCGATCAACATTTTCACGCGCTGACGACGTAAGATTTTGCGATGGGCGACTCTGAAGCGCGCGGGCGGCAGACAATTCATTTGAAGAAGCAAGCGTCGAACGCAAGGCCGAAAGAGCAAGGGGAGCCATCGCCGTAGTACGTTCCGCATCTTCAGCAGAATCAAACGTTGCCGTATGCGATACGGCAGGTTGAGCTGATGCCGCAGATGCTTCTGACGTTGTAGCTGTAGCAGGCGCCACAGGCGCAGCCTGATTAGCGCCAGCATAAGACGCCTCAGTTTGTTGAGGACGAGATTCCTCATCGCGCTGTGTGACCGCTGGATGTTCGGTCGACGGATTTTGTTGTTGTGCAGCTTGAGGAACTGTCTCCTGTATTGACGTATTCACGCGCGCCGACTGATCTGGCTGCGCTGGTGCCGACGAACTCATTTGCTGAGCTGGTTTTACTGGTGCACTTGTAGGCATTGAGGTCTGTTGAGCAGATCCAGCAGCCTTTGGCGCGGGCGCTGGAGTTGACGCAGCTTGTGTTCCCGACTGATTAGTTCCCTCTTGATTTTGTGAAAGACGATCGACGAATCTCTTGGGAGGTTCAACTGCTACAATGCCGCCTGCATCATGTGTGAGACGAGCATTAGTACGATCGTCGATAATCTGGTTCGCTTCCTGGAAGTGCTCCGCACTTACTGTAACAGCCTGGTCACGGGCGGAAGCATAACGAGAGCGCTGCTCAGGTTTTGCAGTATTTGTACCCTCGCGATTTGCCTTTTTCTGTGCCTTCTTAAACCAATCCGGAACAGCGGCATCCGCAGACGAACGATCCGCACTGCGATCAGCCGAAGTAGGACGCGCATATGAACGAGACGCATTTTGCTGATTACCACGTGCTTTCAATGTTTGCTGCTGAGCTGGATTTTGTTGTGCTGGCTGTTGAGATGCAACTGACTGCTGATCGACACGTTGTTGAGCTGCAGCCTGTTGCGGTTGTTGCTGCATTGCATCCTGCCGACCCGCACCTTGTTGCGCTGACTCCTGCGACTGAACTGGTTGCTGTGCTGTATTAGCCTGCTGGGCAAATTGCTCTGGTTGTGCTGTACTTTGCGCCTGTGCCTGCTGTTGATCGGCAGCTTCGCGTTGTGCCGCAGATGCTTCTTGGCGATCCGCGCCCGTCAACACTGCATGCGTGCGTGCACGATCAGCTTCAATTTCCTTTTGTGACGGCTGAGCGATAGGTCCAGCCTTAACCTGAACAAGGTTCTCGGATATATCACGAGGGCTTGCTGCTCCTGGGACTTCCTCACCTGTTAATGCAGCAACAGCAGCTTTTGCTGCTGCAAGTTGATCTTGTTCGCGCGCGGATGTAGAACGCTGCTGTTGAGCAGCACCTGTAGGAACAGTCGCATCTGCCTGATAAACAACGTCGGCGCCCTGGGGAATAACTCCCGCAGCAGCGGCAGCGTCTTTACCATGAATCTCAACGCCATTTTCTTCCGCCTCGCGCTGCGCGATAAGTTCGTCGATACTTAAACGACCCGCCGCAATACGACGCGCGGTTTCCAACATGACCGCAACACCTGATGCATTATTATTGGCTGCCTCGTTATAGGTCGCCGTCTTATGCATGACAGAAACAACAACAGGACAAGCAATCAATACAATGCAGACAACACATAGAATAGTAAGAATAAGTGATCCGGCACCCTGAGCATCTGAAAGCGCAGTGGCACGAATTAACCAAAGGATCGGCAAAGCAATTAACGCAACAAGACTTGCCTTACGAATCAAAGGAACAGCGCCCGCAATACCTGAACCGTATTCTTTCTGAACTTTGCCGCTATCATAATTTGCTACAAGCACAATCTTACGACGACGATTTTTAACTTCACCTGGCAGCGTTGCAGGAATATACTGCGCGACGATATTCTGACTTACACCATGTTGAAAAGCACGCGACAAAATTGGCTTACCGGTAATCTCCAATACGTAGAGCACCGCGCACAAAGCACTTAAGATGATCGCTGGAATAACGAACACAGAAGTAATGAGTGCCGCAATACTAAATAGGATAGGGAGACCGAAACAAATAAGCTTCACGATGTCTGGCTGAGAGACACAGGAAAAATCTTCGACCGACGTCTGAAACTTCGCTTTTTTCTGCAGCTGCTCAGTAATATAAAGTGCAGCTTGTTGTTCTTCCTCCGTACCGGCAGGACGTGGACCTATCTCCTGCGATAGATAAGCGATATCATCCAGAATCTCTGGCATATGAACGCCTTTCACCTTACACGTTTTATATCTTTTCACACCCGATTTTTCGGGACTACATACATATTGGTAAGTATACGCTATTTAGCATGTCGTCCCAAATAATCACGTAAGCACCCATCATCTTCCGCATGTTGTAGATACGTATTCATGTGCACGATTGTCTATCGGTACTATTTCAGCCTATTTTGTACCTTACCTAACACCTCTACCTTTGCACATTGGCTATCGTCATACACTTACATAAAAGTTTCTAAACGTGTAACTTCTCTCGTTACTACTTACCTATCTGCTCACTCAGCGCTGCTACAATTTCTGCAGTTGGCAACACTTTGATCGTATGGCTTGGCATCGAACGAAGAAAAATACGGCCATACCCTTTTGTTACCAGTCGATGATCTGCGAGAACGAGGCTTCCTGTATCGTCAGCACCGCGAATTACACGCCCTGCTGCCTGTTTAGTCTCAAGCACCGCCGCCGGAAGCACATAATGCATCCAAGCACGCGCATCATTTTGCATTCGCTCACAAGAGAGTGGATCAGTTGGCTTACCAAACGGAAGTTTAGGAATAACAACAGTTTTAAGCGTTGCGCCCGGCGCATCAAACCCTTCCCAAAAGCTCTTGAGCGCAAAAAGTGAAAGGTGCTCATCAGAAAGGAAATCATCACGAAGACCTTTAATAGAAACGCCCCATTTTTGGCAGACAACGCGCAGGTCATTCTCGCGCAATGCAGGCTGAACAACCGAGAAGCTCTTTTCCATCTCACGACGATTGGTGAAAAGCGTGAGCGTTGATCCTTCTTGTGCGCGGTGAATCCCAATAAGAAGGCGCTCGAGCGACTGGAGATAATTAGCCGATTGTGGATCAGGCATATCACTCGCTACATAAATGGTCATATGGCCGTCGTAGTCATAACACGACTCCAATTGAGTACAAACACTTTCTGAATATTCGCTTTGTCCTAAGCCCATAGACTGGGTAAATGTGTCAAATGAATCCGCAATCGTCATAGTAGCGGATGTAAAAACGATACTCTGCGTTTGTGCATACAGCGTCTTGTTCATCTCATCCCCTACATTGATCATGATCGCTTGTAGGTATTCGCTTCCACGATTACGTCGTGTAAGATGAGCTGCATAAGCAAATGTCGTTGGCGCTTCAAAGAGAATGACTTCGATCGACGCCAGCATGTCGCGCAAATTCATCGTAACCGATGCAATTTCGCGCTGGGTACGTGCAGCACCCTCAATCCCCTCCAAAAACTCAACAATATTCTGGCCGTGTTTAATAAGTTCTTCAATAGTATCCGCAAGATCATGCGCGGTGGAAACAAGATCAAGAAAGATCTGTTCAGAGCGCATTGGAGTACTCAGCCAAAGATCAATGTTGTCATATCCCTTACTGCGCCTTGATGTGTCAAGCTTAAGTAGTTCATGAATATGAGGAGTAAACGCATCAAGCGCTGTTTGGTACGCTTCGCCAGCACGACGCGCTTTACCTGTAAGCGTAAACAAGACAACGTCACCGTCGCTCATGCCTGATCCATCAGCCGATTCGTATGCTTGTTCGCCGATACTTTCGCGTGCAGTTTTTTTATCCATATCCTTACGGCCCGTTGCTTGACGTTCCGCGCGCATAAATATATTACGATGCCCATCACTGCTCGCTACTTTTGTTGCCAAGCGCTGCATATCATCAGCATCAAGGGTGTACGAGAACGCACGACGCGCTTCGTCTTCTGCACCATGTGCCTCATCGACAACCCAATACCGTATTGGTGGCAACAAGCCACCTTCAGCAGCAACATTACAAAACAGCATCGACTGATTCGTCACTACAATGTCGGCATGTTCCGCGCGCTGACGAACACCGTGAACAAAACATTTCTCACCAAAGAACGGACATTTATTGCGCATGCAATCAGTGCTTTTTGTTGTAATAAAATAACGAGGAATAGCGCGATAGTCCATTTTTAAGCTGTCGATGTCGTCATAATCACTCTGCTCGATAAACGATAGTAACGCAGCCAATGCGGGTGCTTGCTGCACAATTTGACCATTTACCGTACGTTCTTTAGGACCATCTTCGACAAACTGCTCGATACGACGTAAGCAGGGGTAATGAGTAATCCCCTTTAGACTTGTATAGGTAATCCCTTCAATTTCACGCGAAAGTGCAGGGAGCTCAGTATTAACAAGTTGATCTAAAAGAGCGTTCGTTTTTGTCGCAACACCAATCGAAATATGGTTTCGGTGAGCCGTCATAACTGCAGGAATCAGGTAAGCCATCGACTTGCCAACACCGGTTCCCGCCTCTACCGCAAGATTTTTGGATTGTTTAAACACATGTATGACCGAACGTGCCATCACTTTTTGAGCTGATCGTTCCTCGTAGTTAGGGTAAATCTTTCCCATAATTCCCTCAGAGGAAAACGCATCGGAAATTTCATCATCAGCAGGGAACTTTAACTGCGTCACAATATCATTTGCGTCCACATGATTGCCGCCAAACGCAGCCGAAGCAACACTTCGGCGAAGCACACGAAGGCTAAACGGACGAGCATCATCAGTGGCAAAGTGTTTAAACACCTTTACCGTTGGCCAATCCGACACATCAGCCATCGAAGCAATATGCGTCACCAGATCATCAGGCATGGCATCAACGGCAGCAAGCAAAATACGGTACACCGTTGCAAGAGCTTCGACATCAGCGTCGGCACGATGAGTCGAAACCGGAGCGTCAAACGCATGAACGAGATCAATTAAGCGGTGAGATTTTAAATGTGGAAGCGCAATACGTGTCAGATCAAGAGAATCAATCCATACGTTTGAGCGAAGTGGCTCCCCCGCCTCATGTCGTGTTACAAAATGTTTATCGAACGCAGCATTGTGCGCAACAAGATCACTCGTTCCCACGAATTCGCATAGCTTGTTTATAGCCTCATCAGGTGATGGGGCATCAACGACATCATCATTCGAAATATTCGTTAAATGAGTAATATCTTCCGGAATAGGTTTACCAGGATTTACAAACGTTACAAACCATTCAACAATTGATCCATGTTCCATACGAGCAGCGGCAATTTGCGTAAGTTCATCATGATGAAACGAGACACCCGTTGTTTCGGTGTCGATAATAACAACCGATTCATCAAGTTCGCCATAATCATGTTGAGCAGCAGCATCTTTTAAGGAACGATAGCGTTTCCTAATGCGCTCTGGCGTTGACTCCTGTATGCATGTATCTATCGTATCGCTCAAGATATTCCCGTCTCTTATCCTGTAGAACCAGACTATCATGGTTCTATATTGTAGCCCGCAGGGTGATTACAAACGACTGGAAACGACATTCAACAATAAGGAGCACACTGTATGCCCTCAAATCTGTATCAGGGATTCTATTGTCAGTTCCTGACGGAAGATAAAAAAGTTGGCGCGCAACTCATGGGTGCCGATGATCTTATTGGCGACTTATTTGAAG
The DNA here is from genome assembly GCA_002417975.1 of Eggerthellaceae bacterium UBA5808. Lineage (GTDB taxonomy): Bacteria > Actinomycetota > Coriobacteriia > Coriobacteriales > Eggerthellaceae > UBA5808. The sequence continues at coordinate 21,024 of DIDE01000061.1, read as the reverse complement.
TACGCATGGTCCGCGATGATGCTGATCCCGTTGCCTGCATATTTAATCGATTCGATAAAAAGACTGGTTACTTTGATGCAGATATCACGTATAAGCTGCAGCTTTGCATCGCACGTGGTATGCATATCAGCGCAATTCTTAGTGGTGTATGTTTTAGTGATACGCCCGATCCTGGTCATTACTGGGGCGAAGTAGCAATTCTAGCCTATACCGATCGGGAGAAATCAGCTTTCGATACGTTTAGATCACATGTTCAAACAATGCTTATGGATGGGACACGTGTCGCAGTCGATTTATCTGAGGATTCAATTGCCTCATTAATCGACAGCAAGGGTGAATGGACTCCCACCGATCGTGTGTCACCCTTAAAGCTCGAACATGGCGACGTACTACTTAAGAGTCATCGAACGTTTAACGAAAAGATGATTGAACTGGCAAGACAGCGAAAACCAGGCTGCATGATTATCGGCTGGCTCTTTATTATCATCGTCGTTACCTTAATTGTCATACTTTTCAAACAGTTTTTTGGCTAATAATGATTCATCGTTAATTGAACCTGTAACGCATATCTAAGTTTAAATAGACAACGCAAGGAGGGACGGAAATTTTCCGTCCCTCCTTTACTGATTCATTATTTAAGACGTACGTAAGTGTACTAACACAGGCAGCAAACGCGTACCTATTATTTTTCGAGCGCATATCCGATCAGCTTCGTGCACAGTTCTGGGAAAGAAATTCCTGCAGCTGCACCTGCATCAGGAAGCAATGAGGTTGCTGTCATTCCTGGAACCGTATTAGTTTCAAGCACCCACGCAGTCATACCGTCGATGATAATATCAGTACGTGACATACCACTGCACTGGAGAGCCTTATGTGATTGCAAAGCCAAATCTTGTACAAGCTTTGTCTGCTCTTCGCTCAATGGAGCTGGGCAAATATGTTTTGATCCGCCTGGTGCATATTTCGATTCAAAATCGTAGAAACTATGAGATGGCACGATTTCAATAACAGGCAATGCGATGGGATCGTCATTTCCTATTACAGCAACCGTTAACTCAGTCCCCGATACAAAGCTTTCAGCGATAACAGTACGGTCATGTTTGAATGCTTCATCAAGTGCTGCATCGAGTTCGGAGGCTTTGGTAATAATAGTTATTCCAAGCGTGCTTCCCTCAGTATCAGGTTTAACAACGCAATGTTCGCCAACAGCAGCAATAATGTGCTCGTTGGAATATTGGTGACGGCTTGTTAAGCTTATTGATGAAGGGGTCGGAATGTTCGCGTGCTTATAAACAACTTTCGAAATCGTTTTATTGATTGAAGTTGCCGAGGACCATACACCTGGACCCGTATAAGGAAGTCCGATAAGTTCCAAGAACCCTTGCAACGTGCCATCTTCGCCAAAACGACCGTGCGTGCACAAAAATGCAACGTCAAAATTCCCATCGATGAGAGCCTTGAGGTCGTCTTTTTTAGCCGGGTCAAAAACCGTTACGTTAAATCCAGCTTCTTGAAGCGCCTGCAGCGCGCCTTTTCCTGATTCGATCGAAATATCGCGTTCACCACTTGTTCCACCAGCCAGTAAAGCAACATTCATCTGACTCGGATTAAGGGATATAGACATAAAGGTATCTTCCGTTCTTTTGTATGTATATACGTTCATTTACTAACTTATCTTAAGCAACTATTCACTCATACAACGCACCGCATTTTGAATATTTTCCTTAAGGTTCATATTCATTGTAGACGGCCATTCACGCTCTGGAGCTTTATAAGAAGAACAGCGAAAGTATATCAAATTCAGTTTCTTATACAGAGAATCACTATATTCTCAAATAATGAAGATGGATTCATCACTGTTGATATTCTGTATATTCCACATTCACAGGGTATAATGCACTCTATGCTCACAGGATTCGAAACATACTCAATTGATACACTCGCAACGCTGATACAGCAGTGGCACCAACCCCGCTTCCGCACAAAGCAGCTGATAGAATGGGTATATCAGAAGTACGCACAATCTTTTGAAGATATGACCAATCTTCCTCTTTCACTTAGAAGTCAACTCGAGCAAAACGCACCTCTTCATAGGCCAGCATGCGTAAAACGCCAAATCTCGCATGATGGAACTAGAAAATATCTTCTTAAGCTTACTGATGGTGAATGCATCGAGACAGTGGGTATCCCCTCGCTTCGTTTAAGCGAAGATGGAACAAGTAAACGACTTACAGTTTGTGTATCAACGCAAGTTGGTTGTCCTATGGCGTGTCTCTTCTGCGCAACAGGACAAGAAGGGTTTACAAGAAACTTATATCCAGGCGAAATCGTTAATCAAGTACTCCATGTCGAACAAGATATGGATGCACGCGTATCGAATGTTGTCTTTATGGGACAGGGTGAACCGTTCCTTAACTATGACAACGTACTTGGAGCCGCTCGTATACTCAATGCATCGTATGGTTGCGGTGTTGGTGCTCGCCATATTACGATTTCCACCTGTGGCATTCCACAAGGCATTAAGCAGTTTGGCGCTATCCCCGAGCAGTTCACTCTTGCAGTATCACTTCATTCCGCAATTCAAAAAACACGGAACCATATAATGCCCCACTGCGCATCTATGCCCCTTACAAAGCTCAAAGCAGCACTCGAAACATACTACGAACAAGCGGGTCGACGTATAACGTTCGAATATATGCTTATAGATCGTGTTAATGACCAAAAAAATGATCTTAGGGCGCTCATTGATTTTTGTCAGGGTTTACCAGCTCATATTAATATCCTTACAATGAACGATATCCCTGGTAACACACTTAATGGTTCGCATGGTGACCGTGCAAAGTCATGGGTCACACAACTTGAGGCCGCAGGAATTGAAGCAACGATACGAACCTCTCGTGGATCAGATATTGCTGGTGCATGTGGCCAGCTCAAAACACAATCAGGTAAATAAATAATCCGCTTGGCATATTTCATCTAAGCGGATTATTTTGTAGTTCACACTCATCATCATAAACAAGATTCAAATGCTTATGCGTTCGTAAAGACTTAATAAAGAAAGCTATAGTTACAACTATAGCTTTCTTTATATTATGATTGCCTAGGAAACGGCGAAACCTATTCAGCCTGTGAATTTGTCATCGATTCAAACAGACGTTGCAACTCTTCTTCGTCTTTAAATTCAATTTCGATCTTATTTTTACCTTTAACCGTTTTAATACGAACGTTTGTTTGTAATGACTGCCGTAATTCTTTAGCAGCCTTCTTAAACACATCAGGCAGCGGCTGACGCTTTTTTAGTGAGTCCGTAGCTTTTGACTTACCTGCAAACAAACGCGCGAGAGCTTCAGTCTCTCTAACAGAAAGCTTCTCTTCACTCAGCTTTTTTGTTAGTTTGTTGCGTCCTTCTTGTGTTGGCACAGAAAGAATAGCACGGGCATGACCTGCGGTTATCTTCTCTTCGAACAGCATCTGCTGTGCATCTTCAGGTAGATCAAGTAAACGCAAAGCATTGGCAATAGTGGATCGACCCTTAGAGACAGCAATTGCAAGTTCTGATTGCGTCATCTTCTTGCGCTCCATAAGACGCTTATACCCATAAGCTTCTTCAATAGGATTCAAATCAGAACGCTGCACGTTCTCAATTAGAGCAAGCTCAAGAACCTTATCATCGTCAGCTTTCCAGAACCTTACTGGAATCATAGTAGATCCAAGCGACTTACATGCTTGCCAACGACGTTCACCGGCGATGATCTGATATTTAGACCCAACCTTACGAACAAGAATTGGCTGTAGCAGCCCCTCTTTTTTAATTGAGGCAGCAAGCTCCTCAATTTCTTCTGGCTTAAAATGGGTACGCGGTTGATCAGGATTAGGTTCAACAAGATCAATTGCTACTTCGGAAATTTCCTTTTTAGGGCGATCGGTCACGCTTTTAATAACGACATGGTCGTCTTCCTCGATATACGGACGATTTGTTTCTTCAGTCGATTCCGCAGATGAAGATACTGAACGCTGTTTAGGCGGTACGACTTCGGCATCAGCAACTGCACGCTCTGGATTCACGCGTTTCTGCTGAGTGGGACGACTTGTTCTCGATGAAGAGTCAGGCTGCTGCGCTGCGCGTGACGAACGTACCTGCGTGTGCTCAGTTATATTCGGCACAGACTGTGCAGTGCTCTCTTTACGGGGTTCTTTAACTACCTTCGTAGGCTGCAGCTTCGTAGGAGCAGGTTCTTTATGAGGTGCAGGAGCGCTTGGTCCTCCCACTTCACCGACGCTCTCCCCTAGTAATGAGCTTAAACCTCTGCCTAAGCCTCGTCTATTGTTCTTAGCCACGGGAAATCACTTCCTCTGCAAGGGAAAGATATGCTTGTGCACCTTTTCCTTTAGGGTCATATTCTGTTATCGGCTGCCCATAGCTAGGAGCTTCGGATAACTTCACCGTTCGTGGAATAACGGTAGTAAATACAGTTTTCTTGAAAAATTTTCTGACTTCATCGGCAACTTGATGAGATAACGTTGTTCGACTGTCGTACATAGTAAGAAGAACACCAAAGATATCAAGACTCGGATTCAGCATGTTTTTGACACGTTTCATTGAATCAAGGAGTTTTGTCACTCCTTCCAATGCGTAGAATTCACATTGGATAGGAATCAGAAGCTTATCCGCACCCACAAGTGCATTAACCGTTAATAACCCTAATGATGGAGGGCAATCAATAAGAACATAATCATACAGTCCGCGAATTTCACCAATTGACTGCTTAAGACGGTTCTCACGAGCCATTTCATTAACGAGCTCTACTTCAGCCCCTGCAAGATTAATTGTTGCGGGTAATACATCAAGCCCTTTTGTTACATCAGGAATGATTGCCTCTTTAATTGACAGTTCATCGAGTAAAACATCATAAACATCATGAGGTATTTGGCTCTTATCAATACCAAGACCACTTGTCGAGTTTCCTTGTGGATCAAGATCAATAAGCAATACCTGCTTATTCATTGCACCTAAGGCTGCTGATAAATTAATAGCTGTGGTTGACTTACCAACACCACCTTTTTGGTTAATAATCGCAAATACCTGCGTAGATCCAATAACATGCGTTACTGGCTTCTTCTGATCATACGTTTTAATAGGAGTAACAGTTATTCCGTCTTCGGAATCAGCAGAGGATTCATTATCCTCGTCATTAACAACAGTTTTATCCTGATCACTATACGAATCATCGTCGAGAGTCTCATCATCAACGGGAACTTCTTCTTGATCCTCTTGGTAGAAGGTAACATCTTCCTCTACCCCATCACTTTGACTAGTTGTTTCTTTATAAGCCAAATCAGCGTTAGAGTTTTCTTCGGTTGCTTCCAACGCAGTAAACTTTGACGCATTCTTCTTGTCCTTTTTGTGACTGTTAAATAGTCCCACCAAGGACCTCCTTTCTTTATGGACCTTTATTAATCGATAAACATGTTTCACGTGAAACAGTAATACTACTAACGTAAAGCTATAGCTAAATCACAACTTGTGTGAAGCATGACCGATTTAATGTAAACAGTCAGCAAAAACTGATTTTGTTTCACGTGAAACAAAATCAGAAGGGGATAGTAACGTGACAATACAGACAAAATACAATAACTAGCCAGACAATGGATCCGACCTAGTTATCCTTTCTTAGTATACGTGTTTTTTGGATAAGAAGAAGCTGAATATTTAGAATTAAAAGAACTCTTTTACGCAATCACTAGGTAATTCTAGTCTTTTTGTTTCACGTGAAACAAAAAATAGACCAACTAAGTACGATATTAAGGATTATTGCTAAAGCCTTTAGAGTCCAAAGTGATATCTAACAATAATATGATTTCGTTGGTAATTTTATACGTACATAGAACTACTGTCGTGAATCAACTTTTATATAACACCAGTTCAGAAGTGGATAGATAAATTTAGTAACCATATGTTTCACGTGAAACAACCTCTAAAAGCAAAAAACAATTGCCCTGGGAATAGAACGTTGTACGGCAAATCGGAATAGAAATAAAAACAGACTATGTTTCACGTGAAACAAATAGATTTTCTAAACAAAGAATGTTTATAAAAAATAACCAACAAATCAGTTGTAATTAGTATTAAAGAATAGTCCTGTATGTTTCACGTGAAACATACAGGACTATAACGGAATAATTACTGGTTATATAAAGTGCTGTCCTATTTAACAAAAGGGTCGTTTTTGAGCCATACCATTACGACGCGGTAATGTAATACGAGGTTCAGACATCTTCTCGTATACAAGGATCGAACGAGTGGATATTCCATCGCTTAATACGAAATCTCTTTGAGATACAAGCGCCATACCTGTTTTATCCGCAGAAGTTTTTGCCTGCTCTATTTCTTCAGAAGATTGAGAACCTTTAAAAGCGATGAGCTGCCCATGTAAAGCAAGTAGGGGAGACGCTAATTCCAAAAGTGATGCTAGATTAGTAATTGCGCGAGCCGTAACAACAAAGAACTCAGAAGAATGAACGCGCGCGAGTTCTTCAACACGACCATTATACGTTGTTACCATATTAGATAGATTTAGTTGCTTAATAACGGAATCCATAGCTGCCATTTTTTTCTTAACGGAGTCAACAAGCAGAACATTCCGATGAAGTGCTATAGAAAGAGGAATTGCTGGATATCCTGCTCCGGACCCAAGATCAACCCATAGCCCTTGAGGTGCCTTTTTCATCTCAGGCAGCGCAGATAAAGAATCTTCGACATGAAGGATCTGACCTGACTCACGCGTCTGAATTCGTGTTAGATTTAGATGCTTATTAACATCAATTATTAGATCAAGATGTCGCTCAATTAATTGTTTCTGCTGTTCATCAAGCGATTTATATATCTGTTTCATGGACCCATACCTTAAACAAAACATAATTAAAATTACTACGTACTAGTGTATCTTATTGCACAACAACAAACATATATGCAATGAATCATTAAAAAGATCGTATGTTTACAATAAAAAAGGGTGTATATAAAATACACCCTTCTAAACATATGTTATAGAACCAAAATAAATTACTCTGGTGAAACAACAACCCTTCGGCCGTTGCCTTCGCCTTCAGAACACGTTGTTACGCCATCATAATCACGGAGTGCAACATGAACGATGCGTCGATCGTATGGTGACATAGGACGCATTTTAATAGGGCGCCCCTGGTCAATCGCCTTATCAGCCATTGCATACGCAAGTGATTCAAGCTTCTGGCGTTGTCTATTTTTATAACCTTCTACATCAACAATAATAGGGTAGCGATATCCAAGCGTATGCGACGTAATAGAGGAAATAATGAACTGAAGTGCATCAAGTGTCTTTCCGTGACGTCCAATTAAAACCGCAAGATTATCGCCAGTAATATCAAGAATTAATTCGTCTTCGTCGCCTTCATATTCATCAATAGTAATTTCACCTAAATTAAAGTATTTCAAAATGCCTTCAAGTGAGGAGATGGCAATGTCGGCAATATGGTCCATTTCTTCTTCGGAAATTTCACCATCATCGTACGGTTGATCAGTTGAAGAAGATTGCTGATCAGGTACTACATCACATTCTTTAGAGGTTGATTCTTCTTGAAACGGTTCTTGAGTAGAATCAGCTACATTAACACTTTGCTGTGGTTCGTCTACATGTTCCATTACGCTCTCCCTTTTCTTGTGATATACGCGTATATCCTCTATAGCCAACGACCCCATCAAACGATGAGGTCGCGGATAATCAATATTAGCGGGATTTCGTTGGACGCTTCTTTTTCGTCTTACGAGTTACATCAACCTTTACAGGTTTAATATCGATGATTTCATCTTCCGACTTTTTATCCGCTCGTTTAAACGAACGATACGAAAGCTGCTGTTGTAAAACACCAATTACAGATGACATACCCCAAAAGAGAAGAACACCTGCAGGTGAACCCCAGCCTATCCACAGCATGAAGACTGTCATTACTCCACTCATTATAAGCGTTTGCTTTTTCTGGGCGTTATCATTACCAATCTGTTGTAGAACCATAGGCAAGAACGTTGCACCAGCAAATATCAACAGAAGAATTAAATAAGGAAGAAAGACGAGGAATCCATCACTTACAGCAGCTGAAGGAGTAGTAGTTAGATCAGGAACTATATTATAAAAGGAATAGCTAGAATCAACACGTGAATTCATTTCTTGTAAAACTTGGAACAACGCAGCAAAGATAGGCATCTGAAGCAACATAGGAAGACATCCAGCTAATGGATTAAACTTTGCCTCCGCATAAAGCTTTTGCATCTCTTCCTGCATACGAGGCTGATCATCAGCGTATTTCTTTTGAACCTCCGCCATTAAAGGCTGCATTTTTTGCATCTGGTAAGAAGACTTAATTTGCTTCTTCATAAGAGGAGTAATTAAGAGACGGAAGATAAGCGTGACAAACAAGATAGCTAATCCCCAGTCGCCAAGAAAGCTATAGCAAAACTGGATAATATCAAAGATAAAGTTTTTAAAGGCGTCCCACATGAAAAAGGTTCCTTCCCTCAGGTGCGTCGTATATCAAATATGTTCAGGAACAGGATCATATCCATAAGAACCACCCGGGTGACAACGAAGGATTCTTTTGAATGTAAGTTTAAACCCCTGTATAAATCCAAAACGTTTAAAGGCAATAAGACCGTATTCTGAACACGTAGGAACAAAACGGCAACAGGAAGGGAAAACGGGAGAAATGACTGAACGATAAAAGAGAATACAAAATATAGCCACGTATGATGGAATGGCTTGAATATATTTTGCTACGTGAGTCATCAATTCTTCGTACTCACTTACTATCCGGCATTATCTGTCTAATTAAACCTTCACTTGCGTGTAAGACTTTACTATAAGGTACACGTGTCGTAGATCGTTTTGCAAGAAATATCACGTTATATCCGTCCCATGGACCACTGAGTGACTGACATATTGCCCTCATACGGCGTTTCGCTTGGTTACGCCATACAGCATTCCCAAGTCTTTTACCCGCAAGAAAAGCAACACGACCGTTACAGTCGTGTTGTCCTTGTCGCTTCTGAACGATAAGCGTCACAAACGGACTGTGATACCGTTTTCCATGAGCGAATATATCTGAAATCTCAGTGCTGGATTTAATAATTTCCAACACGATCACTCAGTTATGCACACAGATGCTTACGGCCTTTTGCGCGACGAGCTGAAAGAACAGCACGTCCGCCTTTTGTTGCCATACGAGCACGAAAGCCGTGAGTTTTTGCACGCTTACGAGTGTTAGGTTGATATGTACGCTTCATACTAACTTCCTTTTCTGTCTTTAAGAATAGCTTCAAAAGTATATGAACCAACGCGAATAAAGTCAATTCAAAGAGCGTATTCTTATCGTTTACTCACGCAAAGAAGACAACTGGAGGCATTTTACATAGATATACGCAACGATTAAGTTAGGCAACATTGTTGTCTTATATGTCACTTTATAAAGCCGCAATAAAACTAAAGTAAACAAACATGCAGCAAGGAATAAATAGGGGAGTTTTCCACTTTTTATTTAACAATTGAAAGTGGAAAAGGTTGATAACTTTCAATTCATGAGTGAACGATGGTGAATATCTCTACTAGGAACATTTTGTCAAGAAAAAATCAAGGTAATTTTTAAAATATATTTTCGGATAAAAGCACTTACAAAGTATCATATCTGATGTGTGAACTGGTGTTTTATTTATTGCTCCTGGTCATAACAGGGAATCATAGGTATCACTGAATAGCTTAGAATCTTTTTCGTTTATAGCTGCCAACTATTGAGACAATTAGTTAATTACGTTCCTAAATTTATAGCATTTTCAACATTTTTTTATTTTTAGACTGATTTTTCACAACCGTTTTTTACCTATATTCACCGTTTTCCACATTTTATGAATAAATTGTTGAAAACTCTGAAAATCATTCATGAATAGCGATGAATTCATACGTTGAATTTTGAATATTTTCGAAATGCTAGTGAATTTATGATTAAATAGACGTTATTAGCAATAAAAGTAATGAAAACTTATGTATGGTTCTGAATTTTTTGGAATGAACATTTTCAGAGAAAGAAAACATTGAACGATCTGGAAGAACATAACCAGCCAAATCAGGCTAACTCCGAAAATGTTTTTGATTACACGTATGTTCATACTGTTGCGCGCGTAGCAATATACGATGATTTAAAGATGGCACCACATGTTATCGAGATTCAACCGGCGCCAACTGATGAGTTTATAGAAAAATTAGCTAGTACCATCAATGAACAAAAAACAGCAATGGGTGGAAAAATACCTTATTCTGCAATACGAGAGGTTTCAGAAAATTTTATTCATGCACGGTTCACAGAAATTGTTGTATCAATATTAGACAACGGAAACACTATACGTTTTTGTGATCAAGGACCAGGTATTACTAATAAGGCTAAGGCGCAACTTCCAGGTTTTACATCAGCAATCGAGCCTATGAAACATTACATTAGAGGCGTTGGATCTGGATTGCCGCTGGTAAAAGAGTATTTAGATATAAGTAATGGTCATATCACTATAGAAGATAACTTAAAGAACGGCGCAGTCGTTACCATTTCACTCAACGACACACCGTCTCAGACTCCAAAGCCTAGTGTCTCAATTCCTCTTCCTCCACTTAATGGACGCGAAAAGATGTTTTTACATCTCTTTTCAACAGAAGGCGCGTTAGGTGTAACAGATTTATGTGAGCTTACCGGAAAAGGTAATTCAACTGTCTTTAACACGCTTAAAACACTCGAAGAAGAAAATCTTATACAGCGGACAGCGCATTCAAAACGGATTTTAACTGACTATGGTCATAAAGTAACAAAAGAACTTACGAAGCAAATTCAACGCTAATACACTCATAGATTTACTTTTATTGATACACTGTGAACACGTAGTAACAGTAAGTTCGTTTGGGAGTTATTCTGAATGTCAGAAGATAAATACGAAGCGATATGGCAAAACATCTGGAAACGTACGAAAAGCTATGAGAATATCGACGTTTCACAGATTGATGCATTCTTCTCTCGCCTTCATCCACAGGCGTTTAGCGAAGGCTTCCTTATGCTCACTGCTGATACAGAATTTATTAAAACTTGGATATCGTCTCACTATATGACCGTAATAAAACGCGCGCTCCAAGATATTTACGGCGTAGATTTTACTGTAGCAATTGAAGTTGATCCAACACAGCAGGCTCCACAAGAAACTTCTCAAAGCCAGCCAACGCAAACACATAGTCAAGAAGAACCTACACCTATACAGAATCAGGTATTAGATAAGAAACCTCTTCCTGTACAACCGCCCGCAGTAGCAATAGCCGAGCCGGTGCATTCAATCGATATAGCAAGATCACAGCAGCAAGAATCTCCTCAAGTAATAAGAGATGAAGACTGCCAGCCGCAACTAGATAACACAATGAATTCCCATTATTCGTTTGATAATTTTGTTGTTGGAACATCAAATAAAATGGCATATTCCATGGCTGTAGCAGTAGCAGAAACACCTGGTCGCCACGAGTTAAATCCATTGTTTATTTATGGTAAAAGTGGATTAGGGAAAACCCATCTATTACGTGCGATCCAAAATTATATTTTAAAAAACTATGCTCATTTACACACCGTGTATGTCGACACTATGGAGCTTGTTGATGATTACACAAGCGCAGCAATGGCAGGTGGCGGAAAAGCTTACAACGCATTTAAAGAGCGCTATGAAAATGCTGATATCTTACTCGTTGATGATGTTCAAGGACTACAAAATAAAACTGAAACACTCAATATGGTCTTCCAGATTTTTAATCGTATGCTTGATTCCGGTAAACAAGTTGTTTTATCAGCTGATCGTGCGCCAAAGAATATCGATATAGAAGAACGATATAAAAGTCGTTTTAATCAAGGCGGAACTTGTGATATTCAACCTCCTAAGCCCGAGACTAAACTTGGTATTATTAGGAACTTTATTAAGGAATATCGCGAAACAAGCAACACACCATCATTTGATATTCCGCATGAGGTACAACAATATATCGCTGAAAATTCAAGTTCAAATATAAGAGAGTTAAAGAGCGCCGTAACTAAAGTAATCTTTGAGATGCACAGTAATAATCGACCCGATATAACAATTCAAGAGGTAACCCAACTTCTTGCTGATCATTTTTCGGGTGGATCGATGAAAAGATTGAGTATCGAAGATATACAAAAAGCATGTGAGAATTACTACAATGTTTCGCATGCTGAACTTATTGGCCGTAAGCGCAATGCAAACATAACGCATGCGCGTCAAATTGCAATATATCTTTGTCGTATGCTCATTGACATACCTTTTAATAGTGTTGGTAATGCTTTTAATCGTGATCATTCAACCGCTATGTATTCAGTAAAATCAGTGGAAGAGAAGATGCGCGAAAGCACAGAAATAAATGAGGAAATAGAGATCCTTCATCAAATGATTCTTAATGAGTAAAAGTTGATGAAAGATTGAGGGAAACAGGTGTATAACCGAGGGAATGTATGGAAAGATAATAAAGTCAATAAAAGCTGTGGATACAAGGAACGTATTATTAACGGTTGTGAAAGCAAAAGAAATAATGGTTAATCAGGCAAAATGTAAGTTATTAACGTTTCCACCGACCTTATTATTACTATTAAATTAAAGAGATATATATAAAGAAACGAACCAATAGGGTATACAAAACACCAAGAAGGGAACTTTCGTGAAATTCAGTATTAATCAATCAGAATTCCTGAATGCATTAACGACAGTAGCAAAAGGAGCAGCAACAAAATCAACGCTCCCTATACTTTCTGGTATTTATATCAAAGCTCAAGAAGAATCATTAACACTTGAAGCAACAGATTTAGATCTATCTATTCGCTGCACTGCAAGTGCATTAATAGAAGAAGAGGGAGAAACAGTCATTCCTTCTAGACTTCTTACTGATGTTATTAAAAGTCTTCCAAATGAGGCAGTCCATCTTGATATAACTGATGAGAGTGCAACCATTATTTGTGATACAGCATCTTTTTCGATTAAAGTTTTGCCGTACCAAGACTTTCCAGGCTTTCCAGAGATTACTCCTGAACAAACGCTTACGATTCCTTTTGATACCTTCTCTTATATGGTGAAAAAAGTAGCCCACGTAGTATCAAAAGATGAATCAAGAGCAGTATTAACAGGTATTTATATTGATGTTCATGATACGGCACTGCGAATGGTTGCAACTGACTCTTATAGACTTGCTATTGCAGACCAGCAGCTCGAAGAAGAGCAAGAACCATTTAATGCAGTAATTTCTGGTTCTTTCTTAATGGATGTAGCTGGAATGAATCGACAGGCAGATACTGTTTCTCTTGCACTTTCTGATAATCAAATTGTTATATCTTACGGCAATACAACTTTTATCAATCGTCGTATTGAGGGTAACTATCCTCGATATAATCAGCTTATTCCAGATTCATATACGACTCGTGCAACGTTTAATACGCAGCAACTTATTGATGCCACGAAGCGCACATCAATTATGAGCAACAAAACAGCAGCCGCACGATTTGATATTAACGCTGCGTCTCAAACAACACAGCTTTCGACTGCCGCACAGGATATTGGTGCTGCTACCGAAACTATTGCTTCTAAAGTTGAAGGCGAGGACATAGAAATAGCGTTCAATTTTGGTTATGTTATTAGCGGTTTAACTTCAATTGATTCAAAAGAAGTTTATTTGGAATTACAAGGTCCAATGAAGCCAGGAATTTTAAAGTCAGCAGATGATGGATCATATCTTTATCTTATGATGCCAGTAAGATGCTCATAAACCTATGAAGCTAGTACGTATATATGAGTAATAATGCAGATAATATAGCTGGATCAGATCAAGATCTTTGTATTACATCGCTCATACTTCAAAACTTTAGAAATTATGAACGCTATCAACTTAATAATATATCTGGGCTAACAATCTTTGTTGGCCCTAATGCGGTAGGCAAGACAAGTGTTATCGAAGCCATCCAGCTTATTACAGCACTTCGTTCATTTCGTTGTTCGCAGATGAATCAGGTTGTGCATTGGAATTCTAATAGTGCGCGCGTACAGGCTCATTTATTGAGCGCTGCGCGCTCACTTGATCTTTCGATGATAATTAAATCAGGCTCGCGTAGTTATTCTCTTAATGGGAAAAAGAAAACACTTCATGATTTGCGCGGACTTTTGCCAGCGGTTGTTTTCTGCCCAGATGACCTTCATCTTATTAAAGGATCGAATGGTGTGCGTCGTGACACTCTTGATTCATTTGCTATTCAACTTTCAAAAAATTTTGATGCAGTAAAAAAAGATTACGTAACAGTTCTTAAGCAAAAGAACCAAGCACTAAAAGATGAGGTTTCAGCTGATTATATTGCCTCAATCAATGACATATTTATTCGTGTTGCTGCACAGCTCATTTATTTTCGCTGCATTGTTTTAGGTAATATTCAATCATTACTTAATACGTTATATCGTGAAATTACATCTACTAACGATAAAGTATCGGTGTGGTATCAACCTGGTTGGGTAAAGTATGGTGTGGGGTCGGATGTAACTATTAATGATGAACAATTGCATAGTAATCATGACCATATAATCGATAATCTTGTTCATAACTCATTACCTTCAGCATCACAAAAAGAGTCGTATCTCTCCTACATACGTGAAAAGTTGCAACATACGATTAATGATTCATTACCTGAAGAGAGAATAAGAAAAAGGTCCTGTGTTGGTCCTCATGTAGATCAAATTTTATTTACGATCAATGGTCACGATGCAATGCACTATGCGAGTCAAGGGCAGCAACGGTCACTCGTTCTCGCGTGTAAGTTGAGTGAACTCACTATTATGCAGAGTAAGTTACACCAAAAACCAGTGTTATTGCTCGATGATGTTATGAGCGAACTTGATGAAAATCATCGTGGGGCACTTATGGAATATATTTCACGTGATATTCAGACGTTTATTACAACAACAACGCTCGATTACTTTCCTCGATCAATTATTCAACGAGCGGATATAATACACTTACCATAAAAAGGCTAATGAATGATTTGATCGTAGACTAAGAGGTGAATTTTTTGAAATCATTACAACGTAATGCGCTTAATGTTTTAAAAAAAATCCCTGGTTTCGATCAAGATCGTTATCTAAAACAAAAACGAACACAAGAGGTATATCAGCAGTGGATAGAGTTAGTCGATCCACTTATTGTGAAACATACGAACGGCGTATATCTTTTTACGAAAGAACAACGTAAAGAATTTCATGTCTATGTAGATGAAAGTATTTTCGCATCTGAGCTCAATGCTCGGCGCGAGCTTTTACGTCTTCAGTTCGAAGAAAAATTCCATGAGTCGATTGACGAATTTTATATTCATATATCCCACGGAAAGAAAAAAAATCTTCATCCACTTCTTCCACTTATTTCTACTGAGCACATATCAGCTGAGCCTCAGCCGCTTTCGTTAGATGAATCTGCATACGTTGATGATGTTTGCGCAACAATTACAGATCCCTCATTGAGAAAACATTTTAAGAAGGCAATGATTTCAAATCTAGAGTGGAAAAAAGGCGAAGAAAGAAAAAAATAGCATTTTATATGTTAATCGATGCTGAGATCGCTTTGTAGGTGTCTTTAATAGCATGTTTCGTCCACGTTTCATCCACTTAAACGTCATTTATGCTAGAATTTACAATATAACTGCATGAAGAAAAGCTTTTAGCACATACGCTATGTATGTCGGTAAAGGAGCAAAGCGTGACAGAAACAAAACCAACCCATTACAACGGTAATGATATTCAGGTGCTCGAAGGACTTGAGCCAGTACGCAAGAGACCTGGTATGTATATTGGTTCTACAAGTGCCCGTGGTCTTCATCATCTTGTATACGAGGTTGTTGATAACTCGGTTGATGAGGCACTTGCTGGATATTGCTCACATATTAAAGTTTGGATCCATCAAGATAATTCCATCACCGTTCAAGATGATGGACGCGGTATTCCTGTAGATAAACATCCAAAGGAACATATTCCGACTGTCGAAGTTGTTCTTACAATTCTGCATGCCGGAGGTAAATTTGGCGGTGAAGGCTATAAAGTTTCTGGTGGTCTTCATGGTGTAGGTGTTTCTGTTGTTAATGCACTTTCAACAAAAATGATTGTGCAGGTGTGTCGAGACGGATCCCAATATGAAATTGCGTTTTCGCGCGGCAAAACAGTAGAAAAGCTTAAGAAAATAGGGTCGTGTAAGCGTTCAGGAACTACGGTTTCATTCTGGCCAGACCCAGAGATTTTTACTGAAACAACTGAGTATGAATATCGTATTCTTGCTAATCGCTTCCGTGAAATGGCATTTCTTAATAAAAATCTAAAAATTACGCTTACTGACGAGCGCGAAAAAGACGAAGATGGTAACGATCGTAGCGAAGTATTTGAATACTCTGGTGGTATTCAGGACTTTGTTAAATTCCTTAACCAAGGAAAAGAAGCTATTACTCGCAAGCCAATTTACTTTGAGGCAGAAAGCCCCGAAGGTGAAGTTGAAATTGCGATGCAATGGACTGAGTCTTATTCAACTAATTCAGTTTTATCGTTTGCAAATAATATTAATACGCAAGAAGGCGGTACCCACCTCGAAGGATTCAAACAGGCGGTAACGCGCACGATTAATGATTATGCACGCCAGAAGGGCATCCTTAAAGACAAGGAGAAAAACCTTACTGGTGATGATTGCCGTGAAGGCCTTGCTGCAATTATTTCCGTTAAGCTTCATGATCCGCAGTTTGAAGGTCAGACTAAGACTAAACTTGGTAATTCCGAAATGCGCCAACTTGTTTCAGGTGCAGTTACACAAGGATTAGGCGAATACCTCGAAGAAAATCCGCGTCCTGCACGTAAAATTATCGATAAAGCATCTCAGGCTCTTCGCGCACGTGAAGCTGCGCGTAAGGCTCGTGATCTTACTCGTCGTAAGAATGTTATGGAATCATTCTCACTACCAGGTAAGCTTGCTGACTGTAGTAGTAAAGATGCGTCTGCTTCCGAAATCTTCATTGTTGAGGGTGATTCCGCTGGCGGCTCCGCCAAGCAGGCACGCGATCGTACGTATCAGGCAATTCTTCCTCTACGAGGGAAAATTCTTAATGTTGAACGTGCTGGTCGCAATCGCGCACTATCTTCCGATACAATTACGTCACTTATTACCGCAATCGGAACAAATATTGGTGAAGATTTTGATGCCGAAAAAGCGCGCTATCATCGAATTATTATCATGACTGATGCTGATGTCGACGGCGCACATATTCGTATTTTGCTTCTTACATTCTTCTATCGCTATATGCCAGAGTTGCTTAATCGTGGGTATATCTACATCGCGCAACCACCGCTGTATGGCCTTAAACAAGGTAAGAAAAAAATTCGTTACATTTATAACGATGATGCGCTTGCTCGCGAAACAGCAAAGATTCCTGATGGCACAAAGTATGACGTGCAGCGTTATAAAGGTTTGGGCGAAATGGACCCAGAACAGCTATGGTCGACAACAATGGAGCCTGATCAGCGTATTATGCTTCAAGTAACCATTGATGATGCCGCCGATGCAGAGCGTGCGGTAAGTGATCTTATGGGGAGCCAAGTTGAACCTCGTAAGGAATACATCCAGAAACACGCGAAGGACGCTCGTTTCCTCGATATCTAAAAGTATGCCTGTTATCCGATTAGTTACAACGTGGGTAATAAGGCAAAACGATCGCTTATAAAAGCAATCGCTAAGAAATGCATGCAGGATTATTAAGGAGTGCTATCCGTGGCAGACGATAAAAATAAACAACCAAACGAAGAGCAAGAGACGGAGGAAGTCGCTGCAAGCGTTCTTCCTTCGGATCTTGGTCACGAGATGAAGACTTCATTCATTGAATATTCAATGAGTGTTATCGTTTCTCGTGCTCTTCCTGATGTTCGAGATGGTCTTAAACCTGTTCATCGTCGTATTCTTTACGCGATGTATGACAGTGGTATTACACCAAACCGTCCACACTCTAAGTCAGCACGTACTGTTGGTGACGTTATTGGTAAGTACCATCCTCATGGTGACTCAGCTGTGTACGAAACAATGGTTCGCTTAGCACAGCCATTTAGTATGCGCGTTCCGCTTGTTGATGGTCACGGAAACTTTGGTTCCATCGACGGTGATTCCGCAGCTGCTATGCGTTATACCGAGGCTCGACTTGATAAACCAGCAATGGAATTATTAAGAGACCTCGATAAGGAAACGGTTGATTTCCAGCCGAACTACGACGAGAGCTTACAGGAACCAACTGTTTTGCCGGCGCGTTTCCCTAATTTGCTCGTTAATGGTAGTCAGGGTATTGCTGTTGGTATGGCAACAAATATTCCTCCCCATAATCTTGGCGAGGCAATTGATGCAACATGCCTCATGCTTGATAATCCTGACGTGACCACTGAAGAATTAATGCAGGTTATTCCTGGGCCAGATTTCCCAACTGGCGGTTTGATTATGGGTAAAAAGGGAATAGTCGATGCCTACGAGACTGGTCGTGGGTCATTAACGATCCGCGCAAAATGCAACATCGAAGAAAAGAAGAATGGTCGTCAGTGTATTGTTGTTAAGGAAATTCCTTACACGGTTAACCGTACGCGCCTGTTGGAAAAAATCGCAGAACTAATTCGCGAAAAGAAATTGCCTGAGATTTCTAATGTTCATGATGCTGCTGACCGTCATGGTATCGATATTATTATCGATCTTAAGCAAAACGCCATTCCACAAGTTGTGCTTAATAAACTTTATAAGCATACGCAACTCCAAATTTCGTTCGGCGTTAATATGCTTGCTCTCGTAAACGATGTTCCTCATACGTTGTCTCTACGAGAAATGCTTCATTACTATATTATTCATCAAGAGGATGTTATTACTCGTCGTACTAAGTATGACCTCCAAAAAGCTGAAGAGCGCGCACATATTGTCCGTGGTTTAATTATCGCCCTCGATAATATCGATGAAGTAATTCATACTATTCGCTCTTCAAAAAATGATGCCGAAGCTCGCGAGAGGTTGATGAAATCATTCAACTTAAGTGAGATTCAAAGTAATGCAATCCTTGAAATGCGCCTGCGTCGTCTGACTGGACTCGAATACGACAAACTCGTTGATGAACTCAAAGAACTCGAAGAAAAGATCGAGTACTTTAAGAAGGTTTTGAGCGACGAAAATATGGTCAAAGAAATTATTAAGACCGAGATGGGCGAGATTAAAGATAAATTTGATACTCCTCGTCGTACGCGTATTACGGCACATGCGGCAAAAGATATCGATGTCGAAGATCTTATTGCTGAAGAAGACATGGTTGTTACGATGACAAAAGCAGGCTATATTAAGCGTCTGCCTGTGTCGACTTATCGTCAGCAAAAACGTGGCGGCAAAGGAATGCAAGGGGTCAATCTTAAAGATAACGACTTTGTCGAGCATCTCTTCGTTGCTTCCACACATGCCTATATGCTCTTCTTTAGTACGTTTGGTAAGGTATATCGACTCAAAGTGTATGAAATCCCCGAAGCTGGACGCCATGCGCGTGGCACGGCGATTGTTAACCTTCTTCCGCTTGAGAAAAAAGAGACAATCAGCGCGGTTATTGCAACAAAAGACTTCCCGGATGATGAATATCTTATCTTTGCAACCATGCAAGGAATGGTTAAGAAGACTTCCATGGCACTCTATGACCGCACTCGTCGTGATGGTTTGATCGCTATTAAACTTCGTGATGACGACCGTCTGATTTCGGTCAAGCGTGTTGCACCAAACGATAATGTTGTCATGGTATCCAACGCCGGTAAAGCAATTGTATGGAACGAAAAAGAAGTCCGTGCAATGGGACGTGGAACTATGGGCGTCAAAGGAATGACGTTAGCCGCACCTGCTTACGTGCTAGACATGTCAGTTGCAACACCTGAAAGTGATCTGTTTGTTATTACTGAGAAGGGTTATGGCAAACGTACTTCGATTGGAAAATATCCAATTCATCATCGTGGTGGACAAGGTGTCTTTACTATCACTATGACTGATAAGAAGGGTCTCTTAGCTGCAACTAAGGTTGTTGATGATGATGACCAGCTCATTATTATTAGTGAGGAAGGTGTTGTTGTTCGTACCTCTGCTGATGGTGTTTCGGAGCTTGGAAGATCAACACAAGGAATCAAAGTAATGGATGTTGCTGCAAAGGACAAAGTTACTGCAGTGGGAATCATTGAGGATTCTGGAAAAAAGACGCGCGAGCGTGTTGGAAGCGATAATAGCCAGCCGATTGATCTGTAAGTTTTTGTAACTTGCTGATTATCGTGGTTAGAAATAAATCATGAAGTTATTGTACTAACCGCCCTGAAAGTTTCGTGCGTATCAAACTGCCTCCTACTTAAAAATAGGAGGCAGTTTTCTTTTAGAACCATCTCTTTAAAAAGACATGGTTCTTAGTAATGACGAATCCACTATTTCCGTAGCGGAATGTAGCGTGATCATAACGAATGCGGAGCGAGCGCACCTCCGTCAAGTCGTCTATGTCATCATCTGGGTAGCCTGATCATGACGGATACGGGTCGAGCGTATCGGAATGTAGTGTGACCATAGCGGAATGTGATGCAAGTAGGATGAGCATAGTACAAATGTAGAGGAATGCTGCATGAGCATGACGGAATGTCGTCACGCTGGCGAGCAAGTGCCGAAACGCGAGATTTTTTCACCCACATGGTATCGGACATTTTCTGAATCTTATAGGTCGCGCTTCTCAACAGGTGTTATGGAGACGTTTTACCTATTGTATACGTTCGAAAAACACGAATCGGCTTCCATTTGCCAGCGCTTCATTCAAGACGCTACATTTAGGTTACGTATACGTCTCAACAGCATTTTCCTTGGTCAGAATGTATTCGAAGATGCT
>DIDE01000037.1:36300-36901 GCA_002417975.1 Eggerthellaceae bacterium UBA5808 | reverse complement strand
CCTGCACAGACTGCCCGAAGGACGGTGCCGTCTCCGTCACCTCAGTCTGCAATTCAAGCCCGGGTAAGGTTCCTCGCGTATCATCGAATTAAACCACATGTTCCTCCGCTTGTGCGGGCCCCCGTCAATTCCTTTGAGTTTCACCGTTGCCGGCGTACTCCCCAGGTGGGATGCTTAATGCTTTCACTTGGTCCCGCGGCCCGAAGGCCGCAGAACGGGCATCCATCGTTTACCGTGCGGACTACCAGGGTATCTAATCCTGTTCGCTCCCCTAGCTTTCGCACATCAGCGTCAGTTACGGCCCAGAAAGCTGCCTTCGCCATAGGTGTTCTTCCCAATATCTGCGCATTTCACCGCTACACTGGGAATTCCACTTTCCTCTACCGAACTCGAGTCTGTCAGTTCAAGATCCGACTGGGGGTTGAGCCCTCAGATTTAAGATCTTGCTTGGCAAACCGCCTACGCGCGCTTTACGCCCAATAAATCCGGATAACGCTTGCTCCCTACGTATTACCGCGGCTGCTGGCACGTAGTTAGCCGGAGCTTCTTCTGCAGGTACAGTCAATTTCTTCCCTGCTGAAAGCGGTTTACAACCCGAAGG
>DIDE01000037.1:0-36222 GCA_002417975.1 Eggerthellaceae bacterium UBA5808 | reverse complement strand
TCTCAGTCCCAATGTGGCCGATCAGTCTCTCAACCCGGCTACCTATCATCGACTTGGTGAGCCGTTGCCTCACCAACTATCTAATAGGACGCGACCCCATCTTTCACCGCAAAAGCTTTCCCGATCTAATCATGTAAAAAGATCGGAGTATTTGGTATTAGCTCAAATTTCTCTGAGTTATCCCAATGTGAAAGGCAGGTTAGTCACGTGTTACTCACCCGTTCGCCACTCTATAACCATCCGAAGATGGGTTAATCGTTCGACTTGCATGTGTTAAGCACGCCGCCAGCGTTCATCCTGAGCCAGGATCAAACTCTCCGTTTAAAAACAGATCTTAAAGATCTGTAACAAACAAAAGATGATCTTGGTTTTAACGTCTATCCTCTGTATCCTCTTCAGTGAGGGCAGATGGAACGACGAGGTTCATCTAGCTTGAATTCTTCATTCGCAGTATCCGGTTTTCAAGGTTCTCCACAGTCCCTTTTACGGGGCTGTTTGCGCTTCTTGGATTGTCAAGCGCGCAAGTAAATAAGATACTCGATTGCTTGGCTCTTGTCAAGAACTTTTTTAAGATTTATTTGAAACCTTAAATCCGTTCCGACTGACGCTTCGTCCTCTGAACAGGTCTTACACCGTGTTTCTTTGGATATCAGCTCCCGTGGCGCAAGGAAGTACTTTACTCGCAGTGAGGGGGTGTGTCAAGAAGAAATTTGAGAAAGTTTGAAAAAAGATGAAGCTACACGTGTAAACTGATGCATTCCCTTGTAAATGAGTTCATAAAGCAAGAGCGGGAAGTTCGTTTAAGAACTTCCCGCTACTAAAAGGTATCTATAGATGCATATGCAGATGTATCTATAAAGAGTTGCTATTAACTAAAGGAGTTGCTGCCTAAACGAGATGAGCAAAGCGACGCTTGCCTACCTGCAGTACCGCATCCTTAAGTACCTGGGGATCAACATTGTAACCGCCCTTGGCTACTGCTTCACCATTAATACGGACACCACCACCGTCAATCAAACGGCGCGCCTCTCCAGTGCTCTTAGCCAACCCTGCATCGGCAATTATCCGTGCAAGGTATACCTTGCCCTCATCATTTGGAGTCAGATCGGCTTTGAACTCAGGGATATCACTTGGTGCCGCATGCTGTTTGAAGACACGATCGAATTCAGCCTCAGCAGATTCACCCGCACCTTTGCCGTGATAGGCATCAACAATATTGCGCGCCAGCGCTCGCTTAGTCTTATTGGGATCAAGCTCATTATCGGCAAGACCTTGTTCGATCGTATCAATACGATCCACAGTCTCTGTTGATGCAAGACGATAGTACTTAACGATCAACGCATCAGGAATGCTCATAACCTTACCGAACATATCGGCAGGTTCATCGGTAAGACCAATGTAATTGCCGTAGCTCTTAGACATCTTCTGTACGCCATCGGTACCTTCCAACAAAGGAAGTGTAAGGCAAACCTGAGGCTCCAGCCCCATCTTTTCCATAAGCTCTCGTCCTGCAAGCAGGTTAAAGAGTTGATCAGTACCGCCCAGTTCAACATCTGCCTTAATAACAACAGAGTCATACGCTTGCATAATAGGATAGAGAAACTCATGAACACTAATAGGAAGGTTCTTTGAATAGCGATTATGAAAGTCATCACGCTCAAGAATACGAGCAACAGTAAAGTTGCTTGCCAGCTTCAGCAGCTTCTCTAGATTAAGAGCCATAAGCCATTCAGAGTTATGACGCAGCGTTGTCTTCTTAGGATCAAGTACTTTGAACGCCTGATCGACATACGTCTGAGCATTAGCGGCAATCTGTTCTGCCGTTAGCTGAGGACGCGTAGTATTACGACCAGAGGGATCACCGATCATCGCAGTACCGTCACCAATAATAAGTACGACGTTGTGGCCTAAATCCTGAAATGCACGAAGCTTACGCAGACCAACTGCATGGCCAAGATGGATGTCAGGAGCCGTCGGATCCACTCCCATCTTGATGGTAAGCGGCTTGCCACGCTTAAGCTTATCCATTAATTCCTTTTCGGGGACAATCGTGTCCGTTCCCGATTGGAGAATATGAAATTGCTCTTCTGCAGAAATCATCTATATACCTTCCCTGTTAATCTATCCATCGCTCGCATAATCTCTTTTACCTTATACGCAATGCGGAACGTTAAGAGACGCTCCGGAACAAATGACCTGTTGTTGTTCCCTTTATCTTAGACAATGCATTACCTGTGCGCACCGCCGTATCACGCGCATGTACCGCACGACCAACCGCTTCAGATGACTCTGCAACGTTCATAAGTGTCGTATCAACCATAAATGAAGTCACGCCCGACATAATCAGATCGGGAACAATATGAGCACAGTCAAAACGAACGGCATTAAACAGATGACTGCGTCCACAACGATCCGTAATAACCGACATCTGATAGTCCTTGCGGTCCTGCAAATAATGCGGGCTCAATCGACGCGGACAAGAATCACAATTCTGGTCGCACGGTCCCTGACTCATCAACAAACAATGTTCGGTAATCATAAGTTCTTGATAGCCTATTAACGTTATGCCCAACGGCACTGAAGCATGTTCGCCCAACCCTTGGATCTGTCCCAACGTCAATTCTGGCGACAACCATACACGCTGCGCACCCTGTTTAGCTAGCGTATCAAGCGTTGCATGATTAAATGCGGGGATGTGCGAGCCTACTTCAAAGGGATTACCCTCCTCGGCAGCACGTCGTATATCTCCCCAGCCATCAACAAGTACATCTTTTCCGGAGCGCACATCAGACCAGGGATCGCACGACTTGGTATATTCACGTGCACCATCAACGAGATCATGATCGATAGTGGGCAGTGCCATGACAACCTGTTTTGGATATCCAGCCTGTTCGACCGTCGAAGAACGCTGACCAGCAACTTGAGCCTGTCCACGTCCATAATTAAGCCAGGGGACATAAATAACATCGGCACCTGCTTTACGTGCAGCACGCGCACAAGCAGGATTCGTCGCCCATGCAGCGACCAAACATGAACGTTTCATATCGGAACGTTTAAGCGGCTTTGGCTCGCGATCGTGCGTTCGATCATGGTTGGTACGCGGAAGCGTTCGCGTATGCCAGGACGAAAGCATCTGCTCCTTGAGAACATCAGCAGCACTACTACGCAGCGCATGCAGACGAGAAAATCCCATGCCAACGCCTTGGTCAAGATCGACATCACACGAATCTAGCTTAAAAGGAGTACCTCCTAAACGGCCAATATGCTCGGCTACATCGTCACGCTCAAGGGCCTTTGTACGAGCCGCTTCAACCGTATCGCCCGTAACCGTTGCCGATATCCCTGCATCAGTCGAGAGCGTCAAAGAAACAGGACGTCCAAGCTTAATCGATGCCTGTGCATGAATGGGAACAAGTGGTGCATAGTCATCGTCAACAAAAGCTTCCGAGCTATTTCGTACACGGAATACTCGATCGCCTTTTCCAACGCGGCATGCGATAGCCATACGAATTTCATTTTTACGACCCTTTGTCATCCCATGAACCGTATGAGATGAATGACCACGTCGCGTCCAGAATTCGATGACGTCACCATCATTGAGTGGACGCTCAAGAGCGATCGTTACAACAGCATCGCGGACATCGGCAACACGACCAACAAACACGCCTCTATTGTTTGGACGTCCGTAACTCATCATCTCGCCCGACGTATCACCCGTTAGATATGCCGTTGTAAATCCACGTGAGAATGCCTCATCAAGACGATCCTTTTCGTGTGTAGTAGCATGAACCGATTCAGGAGCTTGCTCTGCAACTGCAAGGCGTGCATTGACGTCATCTGATGCATCCTCGCTGCTCTGTTTCCTCCATGCGATAACGCGATCAAGTACCGCACGATATACACGCACAACAGCCTGAACGTATTCAGGCGATTTCATCCGTCCTTCGATCTTGAAAGAATCGACGCCTGCTGCAACTAATTCAGGTAGAAGGTCAATTGTGCAAAGGTCCTTTGGCGATAAGAGATGTTCACCTGGAGCGTCAAGATCCTTATGAAGTGCACGATTATGTAAAGCATAAGGCAGACGACACGGTTGTGCGCAATTACCACGGTTCGCGCTACGTCCACCGATAAGCGAGGAAAGTAGGCACTGTCCTGAATAGCATACACAGAGTGCTCCGTGGGCAAAGACTTCAACTTCCATTTCGTATGCATGCGCAGTATCGCAAAGTTCGGCGATCTCTTGCACGGAAAGCTCACGCGCTAAGGTCACACGACGTGCACCCATGTCGTATGCAGCAGCCATACCAGCTCGAGAATGTATGTTCATCTGTGTAGAAGCATGAAGTTCTGCCTGCGGAAGATCTTCAGCTATACGGGTCATTACGCCCGCATCTTGGATGATGAACGCATCGACACCGCGACGATATGCCTGACGGATAAGCTCAAGAGCAGCAGGCAGCTCGTCATCGAGAATTGCAATGTTCACCGTAAGATATATACGGCATCCGCGCAGATGGGCAAAATCACATGCCTCTTCTAATGACTCAAGCGTGAAATTATCTGCGTTTCTGCGCGCATTAAATTGTTCGGTTCCTAAATAAATGCCATCGGCACCTGCAAGAATTGCAGCATGAAGACATGCCATATTCCCAGCAGGTGCCAATAATTCAACAGTTGTATCGATCATTGGATCTCTTCTACTCGACTTATATCAGTACTTCCGCGACCAGGCATGTCCACTCTATTTCCGATCACATCCGCACCGGACAAAGACTTGGGAAAAGTTCCCAGACCGGCAGCCGTATCCTACTCGTTCGCGACGGCTACAACCGCATCATCGGCATCTTGCATCTGAGAAACAGCCGAATCATAGGCATCTTGGACGCCTTTAAGACGCTGCGCATAATCGTCAGAAGATACCGTGCCATTCTGCACATCGGTATACAACGAGAGATACGAAGCAAGCGCATCATCAAGCGCATCCAACGCAGATACATAACCATCTTTCACATCAGACAAACGATCAGTAACCGATGTTGCCTTAACGGAGTCAATGGTCTTTTCAACCGCCGTTTTGTCTGCCTGCATCGTGACAACATCATTCTTTGCAACCGCATCCTGGAAATCGTTCAGCGATCCCTGGATACTATCCATTTGTTGGTTGAGCTGCGACATATATTCACGATTTTGGCTTGCAGGATCATCAGGATTTGGAGTCGACGAAGAACTTGAGCACCCCGCCAGCGCCATACAAAGTGCGCAGATGACACCGAAAAGTATGACCTTACCAGCCGATCTCGTATGTTTCATGACTGAAGTCCCTTCCGACCATTCTCACATATTTTCATACTATCTTACACTATGCCCCGAATACGCCCCCGCAATATCAACGGGTCGTACAATCTCCACAGGCATCTTACGTAGTAGATCCGCTACTTCCGCCACCAGCGGAGGTTCCTCCTCCAGTCGACGTTCCACCAGAGGTACCGCCCGTCGTTCCAGATGATCCCCCACCTCCAGTCGTCGTCGAAGAATTCGTATTCGTCGACGAACTGTTGTCGGTCGTTGATCCACTATCGGTACCCGACGTTGATGTGCTCGAGCTGTTGTCAGTTGAATCACCCTGGTCAGCCGAACTATTGCTATACCAGTTACCCGATGAATTATTACTATACGTAGAAGAACTACTCGTAGACGAAGAACTTGAAGACGATGAGTTCGACGTACTACTCGAAGAAGAGCTTGAGCTTGTTCCGCCACCTAACGTCGAAAGCTCGCTCGAAGTCAGCGTTCGATACGTTGGCTTTTGAGCACCCGCCATAGGGAACGCCTGAAGAGACTGGCCCGCAAGAAGTTGGTTCAAGAAGCTGCTAAATACGCTCGTTGCCGAATACGCAGAAGACATGGTCCGTTCCTGACGGCAACCAAGCCAAATCGCAACTGAATACTGCGGTGTAATGCCGCAGAACCAACTGTCGCGCCATTCCTCTGATGTGCCCGTTTTGCCAGCAGCAGTCTGCCCATTCGACAAACGAGCAGCCGTACCAGTTCCGTTGGTAATAACGCCTTCCATGACGTTTTCTGTCACATTGGCAACTTCACTACACAGCACCCGCTTGCCAGAAGTATCGGGCTGGTAAATAACTTTTCCGTTCGCATCTTCGATTTTTTCGATAGGGATGGCGTCATGTTGAATACCACCCGACGCAATTGTGCCATAAGCACCAGCCATTTCACGCACGGTAACACCCTGTGATCCAAGCGTAATAGATGGGACCGATTCAAGAGATGTCTGTATGCCCATCTTTTGAGCCTCTTCAACCACCTTGTCAGGACCGAGTAATGTTACCAAACGAGCAAACGCGGTATTTGACGACACGGCAAATGCCCCAGAAATTGTTCGCGTTCCATACGATGTCTTATCATAATTTTCGACTGACCAATTACCCAACTGCGCCGTCGATGAACAATTGACGTAGGTTGATGTTGGATCAATTCCATTCTCAATCGCCGAGGCAAGCGTAAATGTCTTAAACGAAGATCCTGGCTGTCGTGTTGCCTGCGTTGCTAAGTTGTATTCGTCTTCGTAATAATCTTTACCACCGACGAGCGCCTTGATAAAACCAGTAGACGGGTCAACGGCAACCATCGCAACCTCAAGATCTGAATCAACCGAAGCTTCCTTGGCTGCTGCCGCATTTTCGGCTGCCTCCTGGGCATCAACGTTAAGCGACGTAGTTACCTTAAGACCACCCTTGAATACTTCAGACTCAGAATAGTTATCCAGCAAAACATCGCGTACATAACTGGTGAAGTAAGGATATTTATAAATGCCGTCGGTCGAGCTATTGGTACTCACATTGAGCCCCAAGGGCTGAGCAACCGCGTTATCATAATCACTCTGAGAGATATATCCATTGGACAGCATACGGTTAAGCACAACATTACGCCTGCTCAAGCATGCATCGGGATTATCAATAGGATTGTTGTTCGTAGGAGACTGAGGAATGCCAACCAGCGTCGCTGCTTCACTCAACGTAAGATCTTTGCAATCCTTGGAAAAATATTCCTTTGATGCAGCCTCAATGCCATAGGCGCCTTGACCATAATTAATGGTGTTGAGATACATCAAGAGAATATCGTCTTTAGAATACATTCCCTCAAGTTTAAGAGAGATATAAGCCTCGCGTACTTTACGTTTGATGGTTTGTTCAGACGCTTCATCAGCCAGCACCGTATTACGAACAAACTGCTGTGTAATTGTCGAAGCGCCCTCTTTACTACCACCTGTAAGGTTTACCGCAATAGCACGGGCAATACCGGTCAAATCGATACCACCATGTTCGTAGAAACGTTCATCTTCGGTAGCTACTGTTCCATGAACAACATAAGAACTGATAGAATCGAGATCGCTTACAGGCTCACGATTTTCCAGATAAAATTCTGCTAGAAGCGTATGGCCATCATCGGCATATACGCTCGTCTTTTGAGCAAGATTGTATGAAGATGCATCCTGATAGTCAGGTAAATCTTGCAACCATGATTGACCCATAGAATACAATGAGCAGCAGCCTATAACGCCCAAGGCAAAGATGACAGCAAGAATGTAGAGTACAACGACGAAGCGGCGTTTATTACGCGTTCCGGGACGATGTTTAATAGCACGTGAACCCATAGAACCTCCTGAAAAAAAGCTCCGCTTATTTTACCATCAGGTATCAAGGCGGAGCGAAAGTACACAAGTTCGTTGAAAAGCATCGTCATTTTCTACGCAAGTTGACCACGATCTTTATCAAGAATCGTATGAGCACGTTGCATTTGTGCTTTAACAGCCGTCTGCCCCGTGCCGCCTTCGGTCGTACGAGCGGCGACAATACTCGGAAGATCAAGTGACTTAGTTATATCACTTTCAAAGAGATCACTCGCCTGTTTAAAATCGTCAAGAGAAAGATCATCTAGATCGCATCCACGTTTTTCGCAAAGAAGAACCAACTCGCCAACAATCTTATGCGCCTGACGAAACGGCATACCCTTTTTAGCAAGATAATCAGCAACATCTGTTGCAGCCATATAACCTTTTTGAGCAGATGCGGCCATAGCATCCTCGTTGACCGTGAGCGTCTCGATCATTCCTTGTGCACACACCATGCAATCATGCAAGGTATGGACCGCGTCAAGCGTTCCTTCCTTGTCCTCCTGCATATCCTTGTTATAAGCAAGCGGCAGTGACTTCATAGTAACGAGCAAAGCAACGAGATCACCTACAACACGTCCGGTTTTTCCGCGCGTGAGTTCCGCAAAGTCGGGATTCTTTTTCTGCGGCATAATTGAAGACCCCGTCGAATACGAATCCGACAAGGTAATATAGCCAAACTCGGAAGTCGACCAGAGTACAATTTCCTCGCATAGACGCGAAAGATGAATCATAGAGACACTGCAGGCGTAATTAAGATCGAGCATAAAATCACGATCCGACACAGCATCCAATGAATTGGCAGTAACGCCCGAAAATCCAAGCTCCGTAGCAGTTGCACGACGATCGAGAGGATACGTCGTACCAGCAAGTGCAGCTGATCCGAGGGGGCATTCATCAGCACCCTGAATAGCATACTTCAAACGAGCAAAATCCCTGGTAAACATCCAGAAATAAGCCATAATATGGTGCGACAGCAGCACAGGCTGAGCATGCTGCATGTGCGTATAACCAGGGAGAATAACATCAGGATACTTCTCTGCCGCCGTGCAAAGAGCCGAACGTAACGAAACGTTTTGTTTAAGCAGCATAGCAGCAAGATGCTTGACGAGCAGACGATCGTCAGTCGCTACCTGGTCATTGCGGCTCCGTCCCGTATGTAACCGTGCCCCCGCAGCACCAATCCGTTTGGTAAGTTCCTTTTCGATCGACATATGAATATCTTCATCATCGATTGAAAACGTAAAGGATCCCGCTTCGATATCGGCAAGGATGCCACGAAGGCCCTCGTCAATCTGCTCAGCATCCTGATCGCTAATCACGCCTTGCGCCGCAAGCATGTGAGCATGAGCACGCGATCCCTGAATATCTTGAGCGTACATTGCCTTATCGACAGGCAGCGACGCGCCGAAACGTTGAGTAAACTCGTCGACGCCTTCTTCAAATCGTCCCGACCATAAAGCCATATCCGCCACTCCTTATATATCGATCTTACCCAAGCGCGCACTATCCTTGATGTGCGCGCTGCGGGTCCGCGTTAAACGGACCCCCTTCTTTGAGACTTATACGTCGTCACTACCTATTCAGCGCACGAATGCTGTGGCTTTGAATCGGTCAAAGACGTCTGAGCACCCTCACGACGACGATTAGCTGCCCACGTCTTAGCAGAAAGGCTCGTCAACTCAATAAAACCAGCTGCTGCTTTGTGGTTGAATTGATCAGCCGCATCATAGGTCGCTAATGTGTAATCATAGAGCGAATAAGCGCTCTTATTACCGACAATCGTGCATGAACCCTTATAGAATTTAGCTCTGACAGTGCCCGTCAGGCATTTCTGAGTTGCATGCATGAATGCATCAAATGCTTCTTTGAGCGGACCAAACCATTGCCCACGATATACTGCGTCAGCCCAGCTCTGTTCGATCGAAAGCTTGTAATGCAGTACTTCCCGCTCAAGGCAAAGATCCTCAAGTGCTTTATGCGCCTTTATGAGCGCCAACGCAGCAGGAGCCTCGTAGCACTCACGGCTCTTAACACCAACCATCCGGTTTTCGACCATGTCGATACGACCGTAACCATTACGACCCGCAATAACGTTCATGGTCTCAACGAGTTTGAGCAAGCTCATTTCTTGGCCGTTCAGAGAAGAAGGAACGCCCTGTTTAAACCCGATCTCAACATATTCAGGCTTATCTGGTGCAGCCTCAGGATCAACCGTCATGGTATAGATATCGCATGGTGGCTCGTTCCAAGGATCTTCAAGCACGCCACATTCAATTGCACGGCCCCAAAGATTATCATCGATGGAATACGGCGACGCCTTCGTAGCTTTGATCTCGACACCGTGTTCTTTAGCGTAGTCAATCTCGTCTGACCGCGTCTTCATTTCCCACTCACGAACAGGAGCAATAATCGTCAGATCGGGATCAAGCATGGTGATGCTGCTCTCAAACCGTACCTGATCGTTTCCCTTGCCCGTGCAACCATGAGCAATATATTTTGCGCCAACTTCGTGCGCAATATTAACCAAGTACTGAACAATTGCAGGACGTGACAATGCACTTACCAACGGGTATTTATTCTCATACATCGCATTTGCAGCAATTGCCTTAGTCAGATAATGATCCGCGAAGTCCTCCCGCATATCAATAACACGAGAATCGACGGCCCCCATCCGCAAAGCCTTCTCACGAATCTGATCAAGTCCGTCATGCTCTTGTCCGACATCGCCAACGACGGCGACAACATCGAGATTCTTGTTCGCCTGTAACCATTTAATGCACACCGAAGTGTCAAGTCCACCAGAATATGCGAGTACTACTTTATCCTTTGCAGCCATGTGCTGTTCTTCCCTTCTGAGGGGACATAGATATGGATATACCTATGTCACTATTACTGTACATTTATTTGTGCCGAGTTAGGTGCTTGTGATGCATGAGGGCATGCGTGGAGGCAATGCCGATGCAAGAATGTGCTCATCGTCTGAGATATGGCTCACGCATCATTCTTTGATGCGCAGAGTACAATACAGCGATGGATGGAGGGTGGGCGGTTTTTCAGCCCGAGCATATTAGACGACTAACGTCGTCGCAGTCCGTTAAGAGAGCATTCGATTCCTGCAGCGTCCTCTGGAGTACGTGCAGCAATCATAATCGTATTATCGCCGGCCACTGTTCCCAGTGAGCCTACAAGACCAGCTTTATCGATGGCGCCAGCTACACCAGCTGCTCCACCAGAGAAGGTCTTAACAATGACCATATTACCCGCGATATAGACCTCTTCAACGAGCTCAGCAACCATGCGACGAAGACGCATATCCTCAGGAAGGATATAGACGCCTTCTTTCGACTTAAGTAAGCCCATATCGGTAATATCACGGGAAATCGTAGCCTGTGTACAATCGTAGCCGGAATCACGAAGTTGCTCAGCCAGATCAAGCTGCGTGCGAATGCTATTACGACGGACAATGTCCCGAATAGTATCATGACGCTGCGTGCGCTTATTCACGGTCTGGCTGCCTCCCTTCATTTGATACGCTTCCTTTATGCTCGATTAATAGATAATACTATGAAAATATGCAAAGTTGTAGAATATCTAGCACATTACATGCAAATTATTGTAGACGAATACATCCACGATGACCAGAAAATCACAAAATCGTCGGGAGTTTTTCCATAAGTACGTCCACATCATTTGTACTACAAATCAACGGCGGAAGGAACCTTAAAGTATGCGGACCGGTCGCATTAAGGAGTAATCCACACGAAAGCGCCTTAAGTACCACCGTAGGAGCATCAATACCATCACGCAAATCGCATGCGTCCATCAGTCCGTATCCACGAACCTCAACAACGTCACCAAGCGTAGCAAGCTGTTCGCGCAAATATGAGCCAACCGTTTGTGCATTCTCAAGAATTCCCTCTTGAGCCAGCGTGGTAAGCGTTGCATGAGCAGCAGCAACAGCTAAATTGCTTCCACCGAACGTTGATCCATGATCCCCTGGTTCAAATGCAGCAGCCACGTTTTGACGCGCAGCACACATGCCCATAGGAAATCCCGATGCAATGCCCTTTGCAATAGACACGATATCAGGTGTGATGCCAAACAGCTGGAATGCAAACGGACGCCCACAACGGTACACACCAGATTGAACTTCGTCACAAATAAGAACAGCTTTATGTTCATGCGCTACTCGTTGAGCCGTCTGGAGGAATTCAGGCGTGCAAGGATGTACGCCACCCTCACCTTGAATACACTCGACCATAATGGCACATATTTCGTCACCGTGCTGCTCAAATGCTTTTTCAAGTGCTTCACAATCATTAAGCGGTGTATGAGCAAATCCAGCAGGTAGCGGCTGAAAGCGCTCTTGCTTGGCAGGTTGCGCTGTAGCAGCAAGCGAAGCAAGCGTACGGCCATGAAAGCCACCATCGAGCGTCAAGATTGTTGATCCGCCAGTTCCGAATGACTGAGACCAACGACGTGCAAGTTTAATTGCACATTCATTAGCTTCAGCACCAGAGTTGGCAAAAAAGCTCTGCCATGGACTTTGCTCATCGGTAGGAACATAGGCATTGAGTAAGTCGGATACCATATGAGCAACCTGGCCGCGATGCTCAATGTAAAACAGATTGCTGATATGAATCAGCTTCGCAGCCTGATCGGAAATTGCCTTCGTTACTGCAGGATGACAATGACCTAGGCTACATACACCAATACCGCCAAGGAAATCGAGATATTCTTTCCCTTGATCGTCGTATACGTTCATCCCACTACCTTTAACAAGGCAGACCGGTTCACGATTAATCGTATGCATCATATACGTTTGTTCAAGCGCACTTTGTTCATTCAAAGACATGATCGTATCGCTCACTTTCTTTTATTAAATGTTGACCCGTCATCGCTGTGGTGACGTTTCGAATGAGTAATTGATGTAGCAGCAGTATCAGTTGAAACTTGATGAGATGGATGGAATGATTCCAAAGGATCAGCATTCTCATTGAGTTTGGATGCTAAACGGCCCAAAGGATACATATCCAGTTGATAACTTTCCTCCGTCGCATGCATCGTCGTACCAACACCTGAATCGGTTAGCAGCTCGAGCAGTAATGCATGAGGCGTCGTACCATTGATGATATGAGCACGTTGCACCCCCGCATCAAGCGCGCGAACACAGCTCGTAAGCTTAGGAATCATGCCTGTCGATACCTGATCGGTTTCGAGCATATGCTTTGCTTCGTCAACGATTAAATTAGAGATCAGCGAATCTTTGTCTTCGAAATCACGATAGAGGCCATCAACGTCAGTCAAGAAGATAATCTTTTGTGCTCCGATTGCTGCAGCAATCTCCCCTGCAGCTACGTCGGCATTGATGTTATAGCTTCCGCCATCTTCGCCCATGGCAATTCCAGCAACAACAGGAATGTAGTCGTTGGCAATAACGTCGTCAATATATTCCGTGTGAACCGCAGTGATAGCCCCAACACGTCCTAGCTCTTCAGAGAGTTGACGCGCAACAATCGTGCCAGCATCGCTACCCGATACGCCTACTGCCAAGTTTCCATGCTGATTGATATCACGTACCAAATCTTGGTTGACCTCACCAACCAAAACCGTACTAACCACGCGCATAGCCTTATCATCGGTAATACGCATACCATCTTTAAACGCAACAGGAAGATCCAGCTGCTTCATAGCACGCGAAATAGCTTTGCCGCCTCCGTGTACGATCACAGGATTCAATCCGATAATCTTGAGCAGCACAATATCGCTCATTACCTGGGCGCGCAGCGCAGGATCAACCATCGCCGATCCACCATACTTGATAACAACCGTTTTACCGGTAACATTTTTAATCCAGGGAAGTGCTTCTGCAATGATTTCTGCTGCATGCATCGGCGAAGCATCTGGACGTGTATCCTTTGCAAATTTCATGACCGATAATCTCCATTGATACGAATGTAGTCATGCGATAAATCGCAGGTCCACATAGTTGTTGATGATGAGCCTGCACCAAGATCAGCATCGATGGTAATCTCAGGTTCTTCGAATTGTTTGAGTGCTTTATCTTCGTCAAATGTTACAGCAAGTCCGTTGCGACATACGGGGATTCCCATCATGTCAATAGAAACATTGCCTTGATCAAAGGAAGCGCCACTCTTGCCAAGCGCTGCAGCAATTCGACCCCAGTTGGCATCATGGCCAAATACAGCTGTCTTAACGAGCGGCGAGTTAGCAATAGCACGTGCCGCACGATTTGCGTCAACATCATCAGCAGCTCCGTTAACCGTTACGGTAATGAGCTTGGTCGATCCCTCGCCGTCACGAGCAATACACCGAGCAAGATGGATACAAACACGCTTAATTGCTGCCATGCATTCGTCAAACGCACATCCTGATACGTCAATCGATGACGCTTTTGGCGCTGCTGCACCAGAAGCAAGAAGAATGCACGTATCATTCGTCGAAGTATCAGAATCAACAGTCACTCGATTAAAGCTCTGCGCAACAGAAGCGCTCAATGCACGATGAGCTGCACATTCCGAAAGAGGCGCATCGGTAGTAAGAACGGCAATCATTGTCGCCATATTAGGCATAATCATTCCCGAACCCTTGACCATACCTCCAACAGTAAAGGTAGTTCCTTCGTATGCGGGATCATGACTTGTCCACGATACGGCGTATTCTTTAGCGAACGTATCCGTTGTCATGATTGCATGTGCTGCATCATGCCCACCTTGTTCGGAAGAAGAGATAGACGAATGAAGCGCAGGCAGTCCTTCTTCAAACGGATCCAGTGGAAGGAACTTACCAATCACGCCAGTCGATGCAACCAGAACTTCGTCATCTGTGCATCCTATAATATCAGCCGCAATCGATGTCGTACGTTGCGCAGCGGTAAGACCTTTTTCTCCGGTCGCCGCATTAGCAATACCTGAGTTAATGACAACAGCTCGTACTTTGCCTGATCCTCTATCGTTCAGATGATGCCGTGAAACGATAACAGGTGCAGCACAAAACGCATTCTGCGTGAATGTCCCTGCGGCACAGCACACGTCATCAGCTTCGATAAGTGCAAGATCAAACCGCTTTGGATCACGTCTGAATCCCGAATGGATTCCTCCTGCCTTAAATCCAGCGGCGCTTGTTACCCCGCCCGAGGTAAGTTCTTGTAGCTCAATGGGCTCGTTCATATACGTATTTCTCCTAGGAACGGAGTGGTTCGCCTAGAGTGGCACCGCTACCGTATTAAGACCTTCAGTTTCGGGCAAACCGAACACGAGGTTCGCGCATTGGACCGCCTGATCAGCGGCGCCCTTACCAAGATTGTCAATCGCGCAACTCGCGATGAGTGTCCGTCGTCGCTCTTGATACGCGACACCAACATGCGCGCGATTCGTTCCCACAACACTCGATGTACGTGGCATTTCCCCTGCCGGAAGAACACTCACGAACGCTGAATTATGATAAAAGTCTTCGTAGAGGTTCTGAAGCTTTTCTACATCATAAAGCGCTGCTGCATGTCCTTTAAGCTGCATAGTCACTGTAGATAAGAGTCCACGCTCGAGTGGAGCAAGATGAGGAACAAATACCACCTGACCAGGTAATCCAAGGATCTGCTCTATTTCGGGAGTGTGGCGATGGCCACTTGCCCCATAAGCTTCAATATTCTCGGTTGCAGCGCAATAATGCGTACGCGCGGTTGCCTTACGGCCCGCCCCAGTAACGCCAGATACCGCCTGTATGTTGACCATTCCTGTCGTAATATCGGCGTGAACCGCAGGATAGGCAGCTAACGATGAAGCCGTCGGGTAACAACCCGCACATGCAACAAGTACCGGATCGCCCGCTACGTGCTTTTGCGTTGCTCGCTCAATTTCATCAGGACATAACTCTGGAAGACCGAATGCCGCTTCGGGAAGCAACTCCGGAGATGTATGACGAACTCCGTACCAGTGTTCATAGGTCGTCGGGTTCTTAAGACGATAGTCAGCCGAAAGATCAAATACGGATATACCTGCAGCCAGCAAACCAGGGACTATGCCAAGTGCAACTGTATGAGGAACGGCAAGAAAAACAACATCGCATTGTTGTAGTTCTGGCGTATCGCGCTGAGCAAATACTAGATCACTCATCCCCGTAAAGCATGGATACACCTCAGCAAGCGGCTTCCCCGCATCGGCATCGCTTGTTATGACTGCAAGATCAAAAGAAGGGTGTTCAATGAGCCTGCGCGTCAATTCGATGCCAGCAAAGCCCGAAGCACCGACGATTCCCGCTTGTATTCCCATAGTCCCTATCTACCTCTTTTGCATATACGTTGAATATTTTCTTATTAAACTGCATATTTTGATAGTTTTATTTAATTTCATAGAATTCACTCATTGAGCGATTTAGTAATTGTACCCAAACATCGGTGCGTAGGACTAACCGTGTGTATATACTCCTGTACTTATGTGAAGAGCCTAGAATCAGCTTGATTCTAGGCTCTTCACGTTCAAAAGTCTATATATAAGCAAAGGCGCCCCATACGGAGCGCCTTTACCGGGCTTGTTACTATAGTAACCGTTCTACTGGATACAACTTGCCGTAGAAGCTTCCCCTGATAAACAGCCTATTTAGCCATACGGAACGACGTACTGCAATAACCGTCTATACCGCATATCAGTTCACCAGGAACTGCCCAATCCAGAAACTACGCAGCGTTAGCGAGGTTCTTTACCTGGCAGTTAGCAGTAAGTTGATCGTAATCCGCCTGCGTCAGATCGTACTGATAGAACAACTTATAGTATTCAGCAGTCGTCTGATACATATCGTAGGTGAACGTGCTTGGATAGCACAGACGTGCCAGCCATTGCATGCCCATGTAGCTGTTGATTGAAGGCGGCATACCCATCCAGTTATAAGGATCATCTGGTACTTCGTAGTAATTATCATTCTGAACAGCTGACAGTGTATTCCAACCATCAGTCGTCTTTACTGATCCATATACACTATCAGGCCCGAAGATGATCATCTGAGGATTCCAGTTATTGATCTGTTCCAGGGATACCTGATTGCCTGTACCCTTGCTTGATACACCATCAATGACAGCAACATTGTCGCCAATCATTTCCAGAACCTCTGCATGATAGGAGCCCTTGCCAATAACGTTCGTTCCCGAATCGCCCAAGCAATACAGTAGCTTAATGCGCTGATCATCGGGAATCTTTGACATGCCGTCTTTGATCATCGAATACTTTTGCGTGTAGTAATCAGAGATCTGGTTAGCGCGATCGGTGTTTCCCAAAACTTGGCCAAGCATCTGATACGTCGAAGACATGCTTTCGAGGTCGGATGCAATATAGATTACCGGTACGCCAAGTTCATCCTGAAGCTGGTTCAGATCGTCAACGTTACCCTTTTTCTGCTCACCAATATCGATGATAAGTTGAGGATTAGCAGAAGCAAGTGCTTCTTTGTTCAAGCTTGCACCGTACATCTGGCCATATACTGGCAGATCAGCATACTGCTGGCCAAGATATTTTGCCTGATCATCACTTAACGAGTTGGAAAGACCAACCATTTTCTCTGGAGCAAACGTCAGCAAAATTTGCTGCGCGATTGGGCCAGATCCTGCAACACGCTCAACATCCTTAGGAATGTCAACTTGACGTCCTGCAGAATCGGTAAAGCTTACCGTATCCGTCGAAGTCGCCTGCTGAGTATCCCCACCCGTCGTCTTGACGTTAGATGCACAACCGCCGATGCACACGACGAGAGCACATGCCGCCAAAGCAGACACGAGTATTTTTACTCTCTTTTTCAATTCTTTCTCCTTACCTGACGTTGAAAGTCATGATGACTTTCATCTCCATCGCAGTGATTACCGCGATGTCCCCCTATCTCTATCTCATCGATCGGCACGCACACACGCACCTGATCGTTATAGAGCGATTCAACCGAGACCCTGACGCCATACACCTCGTTAATAACTTTGTCGGTAATAGTATCTTTTGGATCTCCATAGCATAGAATTGTTCCATCATTGAGCACTAGCGTCCGATCAGAAAAAAGAAACGCTTGATCGGGATAGTGCGTTGATTCAATAATCGTGTAGCCTTCCCCAGCTAAGTGCTTGATTTGAGAAAGCACGCGAACTTGATTGCCATAATCGAGCGCGCTCGTAGGCTCATCCATGATGATCGTCTGAGCACGCTGAGCGAGCGCACGGGCTATAAGCACAAGTTGCTGCTCGCCTCCAGATATATTTGTATATGGGCGATCAGCGAGATCGGCAATGCCCACGCGATCAAGACATTCATAGGCAAATTCAAGCTGTCGGTGCCCTGGTTTTGCAAGAGCTTTTAATCCTGCCGTGGTACTCATAAGCACAACGTCAATGACTTCATAGGCGTATACCGAAGAATGCGTTTGAGGAATATAGGCCATTTCACGTGCGTATTCTGCAATCGACAGGCTACGAGCATCTTTGCCATTAATCGTAATCGATCCTGTCCACGAATCCTCGAGACCAAGAATACATCTAAAGAGCGTTGATTTTCCTACACCATTGTGGCCAAGAACATTAACCAGCATGCCATCAGGCACCTCAAACGAAATGTCGTCAAGGACAACGTGGGATCCATACGAGAATGAAAGATGATCAACTTGTAAGCTCATTCGAAGCGATCCTTTCTCGTAATCAGATACAGGAAGAATGGCGCGCCAACGAATGCAGTCAGAATACCAATAGGAATTTCTGCCGTTCCAACCAGACGCGATACGTCATCGACAACGAGTAGAAAACCTGAGCCGAGGAGCATTGATGCAGGGATCAGCTTACGATAGTCACATCCAACAAGCATACGTGCTAAATGAGGCACAACGAGCCCGACCCATCCAATAATGCCCGATACAGATACACTCGCCGCTGTAACCAGCGTCGCAGCGATAATAATGATAAGACGCGTACGTCCAACATTGACACCCATTGTGCGCGCTTCGTCATCGCCCATCGTTAAAATGTCAATGCGCCAACGCATAAGAAAAAGAACAACACATCCAAGTGCAATAGGAATGATGACCCATAACACGTCATTCATCGATGCACTGGTAAAACTTCCCATGAGCCAATACGTTATTTGTGGCAATTGATCCGTTGGATCGGCCACCAATTTGATAAAGGACACAGCAGCCGAAAAAAGCGACGAGACCATGATGCCTGCAAGTACAACGCCAAGTAATCGCCCGCAACGTGCGCGCTGTGAGACGACAATGACAAGCGCAACAGCAAGCATAGAGACGATAAACGCGCCTATGGATATACCAACACTCGATGCACCGAGCATGATAGAAAGCGCCGCTCCAAATGCTGCGCCCTGCGAAGCACCCAAAATATCAGGTGAAACAAGCGGATTCTGGAAGATCCCCTGATAAGCAGCACCAGCAATCGAAAGAGCACAACCAACCAGCACTGCTAGCAACAAACGCGGAAGACGGACGCCAAAGAAAATCGTCGCCTGATAGTTCGTCCACGTTTGATCAAGGGGAACTACCTGAGCGATAAGAAGCGACCACACTTGACCTGGATCAATAGGGTATTTTCCCAACATGAACGATATTGTCATAACGACAACAAGGATAACTGCTAAGACAATGATAAGGATATTGGCACGACGACTCCGCGCTGTCCCCTTACACATGCACTCACGTGCATGGCTGTTGACATATGCCTCTTCTTTTGGATTGATCATACGTTTAGGATCGCCTGAACAGGCATGTTCCTTAGTTTGATCCATCTGATTTTTTGTATGCTGCTGAGTCATTGTCGACCTTTGACCGTCATATGCATCCGTTTATATTCGAAACGCTATTATACGACAGAAAGATTATTCGTAAAGCTGAATATTACTATTAGACTCTAAATGAAACGATAATTTATTATATGTTATGTGGTATTTTTCTCGGCGGATACTATATCATTCACTAGCGCCACTATGAACTAGTTCAAGGATAGATACGAGTTTGTTAGCACCTTGCTATTCAGCAGATGGTGTTTCGTTTGTTGTTGTCGTTGGCTTGCCCGACACGTTCGGCGTAAAGGAATAAGTCGGAACAGCTTCCTCAAGAATGCGAATTGCTTCCGTATCAGTACCGTCGATAGCGGTTTCTAGTTCATCGAGCTTTGCCGCTACCTCGTCATAGCTGATTTCCTGGCCAGTCGAGATCATGATGCTCGCATTATTCGTAGGCACCGTATTCTCTTCGTCCATCAGCAGCTCTTCGTACATCTTTTCGCCCTTGCGCAAACCAGTAAACTCGATCTTAATATCGACATCTGGACGCAATCCCGAAAGCTGGATAAGACTCTTAGCAAGATCGACAATCTTGACAGGCTCACCCATATCAAGGATGAAAATTTCGCCACCGTGAGCCATTCCTCCTGCTTGAATAACAAGGCGCGAAGCCTCTGGAATCGTCATGAAGTAGCGCTCGATATCTGGATGAGTTACCGTAACTGGCCCACCACATGCGATTTGATGTTTGAAAATAGGAATAACACTACCGTGCGATCCAAGTACATTGCCAAAGCGAACAGCCGAAAAAACTGTCTTGGAAATACGGGCATAATATTGCATGACCATTTCGCCCATGCGCTTAGTCGCGCCCATAACCGATGTCGGATTAACAGCCTTATCAGTTGAAATAAAGATAAAGCGATCAGCCTTATAATGGTCCGCCGCACGAACAACGTTGAGCGTTCCGAATACATTATTATGCAGTGCCTCACGAGGGCAAACTTCCATGAGCGGCACATGTTTATGAGCAGCTGCATGGAACACAACTTCTGGATGGTATTTTTCGAACACATCATTAAGGCGCGTCTTGTCACATACGCTACCAATTTCAATGCATAGATCGATATCCCCATATTGAGGAAGTAGCTCTTTGCGCAATAGATAGGCATCGTTCTCATACATATCAAAGATAACGATACGTTTTGGGGCAACAGTACAAAGCTGACGGCACAGCTCTGATCCGATTGATCCACCACCACCGGTAACAAGAATGGTTTTACCAGAAATATACCCTGCTACCGATCGCGTGTTAAGTACAACTTCGTCACGACCAAGAAGGTCAGCAACGTCAACATCGCGTAGCGCAACTCCATCGAGTTCATCAACGCGAAGTTCACGCACATTAGGCAACGTACGCAAACGGCATTCAGAACGCGTGCAAATTGCATAAATCTTACGACGCTCATCGAGCGTAGCAGAAGGAATAGCAACAACAATTTGCTCGATGTTGTAGAGCTCGACAAGCTTAAGGATATCTTCGCTTGTTCCCTCAACCTTTACGCCATGGATACGCAGCCCAAGTTTTGCTGCATTATCGTCAGTTGCAACAACAGGAATGCCTGGCATCAGAGGATCTTTGGTGGCCATACGGTCGATAACGAGCGAGCCCGTTTCACCTGCACCAACAATAAGTGTCCGAGGTTGATTGGCTACCTTAGCCAACTTTAAAGCGCGGCGTCGTGGACGCATAACACGATAAATCATGCGAACGCCACCGACAAGGAATATCAATATGAACCAGGCAACAAAGTAAATACGAATAGGAATCCACACGTCAAGGATCCACAGAAATACGGCGCCCGTAAGGGTACTCAAACTCAACGCCATAAGAATCTGAATGACCTCATCAATCGAGGCATATTCCCACAAATTGTTATAAAGATGGAAGAGTGCCAAAATGACAATGTTAATAATCGCCAAAACACCAACCATGAAATATATCTCGTGCGTCGCGATAATGTCACCCAATAGATCGGTGAGAATAGCCGCAATAAAATAAGCCGCATAGGTGGCGACAATATCAAAGGCAAGCAAGAGAGCAGTGCGTTTATTGATATGCAACCTTTACCTTCCCTCATTCGGCGGCTACGTTTCCAAGGCGCTCACGCCTCAGTTATACTTCTTCAAGCACCCGCTCGTATATGGCAAACGATACCGTCTCGCTTACATCGAGGCAGTATCGCACACGTTCATTCATTATACCGAACTTCCAAAGTGCATGATCACAACGCTCAATATGTATGTCACAGCACCGCAGTCAATACACCAAAGCATTCGGTTTGTACATCTAAAAGCATCTGGCTCATACGTTCAGACATTATGCCCGAATCATTGTAGTAAATCATTGGGCAACTGAAAATAATAACGGGGTGGCTACATAGATGTGTCGAATTTCATAAATAAGGTATGATTAATCCGTAGGTTAACTTCTCACGAAAGTGTCCTCTATGGCTATTTCTCGTACACATCGCACCACATCATCAGAGATATCCGAGGTAGCAAATAGCGCCACCGACCAACCCTGTCGCAGCGCAAATATCAAAACGATTGTCGCACTCATCAAGGGAGGAAGCTCCCCTCACCTCGGCAGAGTCGGTATCGAGATTGAGCACTTCATCGCGCATGATGACCTAACAGCAGTCACGTATTCTGAGCCGCATGGCATCAAATTTCTTTTAGAGCAATTACATCGCCGTGGATATGTACGCGCCGACTACAACGAGAATCATGACATTCTAGGATGCTCACGCACAATCAATGGATACACGGAATCAATCACTATTGAGCCAGGCGCGCAACTTGAACTCTCCGCCGGACCGTTTTCGTCACTTGACCAAGCAAACGCCTGCTTTGAGGCATTCGATACAACCGTACAAGAGCTCATTGCCCCATACAATCAGCAACTGCTTCTTTATGGCTATCGACCTAAGCAAACTGCCGATTCAATCGAGCTCATTCCCAAACAGCGCTATCGCTGTATGGATAGTTATCTTGGATCGCTCAGCTCTTATGGCCCACGAATGATGCGTGGATCAGCGTCAACTCAAGTGTCCATCGACTACGAAAATGTTCACGACTGCCTAAGAAAATTCAGATTAGCGCAGCAACTCGTGCCGCTTCTTTCGCTCATTACTGATAATGCGCCTATGTATGAGGGCAAGCCAAGTCCTCATCATATGATGCGAACTGAGATTTGGCACTATTGTGACCGCGATCGCTGCGATACCATCCCTGCAGCATACGAGCCCGATTACACACTCGAAGCATATGCGACTCATATACTTGATATACCAGCAATCGTTGCCCACGATGATGATGGAGACCATCTGAGCATCCAAACATTCGGCAATATTTATGCGTCGACGCCAATGACGAAAGCTGATG
Organism: Eggerthellaceae bacterium UBA5808; assembly: GCA_002417975.1. Taxonomy (GTDB): domain Bacteria; phylum Actinomycetota; class Coriobacteriia; order Coriobacteriales; family Eggerthellaceae; genus UBA5808. The sequence goes on along the minus strand of DIDE01000037.1, from coordinate 13,302 downwards.
CAATACACGCGCTCTCAATGGTCTTTCATGACGTTAGATTAAAGACGTATATCGAAATTCGCCCAGCCGACGCAATGCCAATTCCCTATTCAATTGCCTATGCAGCGCTTATCAAGGGTGCTTTTGCAAATGAGTCGACACTCAGTCAGTTAGAGCAGATAATCGGACCAGTTGGCGGAGCTGACGTTGCAGCCGCAAAAGAAAATTTGATGGCACGCGGATATAAGGCCCTGCTATACGGCCGTCCTGTTGGCATGCTTGCCAAAGAACTCGCACGTATAGCTGCAGATGGACTCGATGAGAGTGAGCGTCACTATCTTGAGCCGCTCAAGAAACTTATTGAGAATGAAACAACGCTTGCACAACAAGCGCATGATTCACAAAAAGACGCGCCGATCCAATAGCGGAACGTCACTTGTACTGCATGAGTCATTCGCCCACTGCTCCATAATGCTGCATACTCCCATCATAGTTGCAGCAAGTCATGCTCATTATGTCGACCCTATGTGTACATCATCAGTCGTTGCAGCAGATACGTGTATGATGATCAGATCGTATTGAGTACTTCCGTTCACTCAGATGAAAGGAACTTTTCATGGATAACAAAGGAAGACGAGTCAAGGTCCACTACGTCGGAACGCTTGACGATGGTACAGAATTCGATTCGTCAATCAAGCGCGGCGAGCCAATTGAGTTCGTCTGCATGGCAGGACAGATGATCCCTGGCTTTGATGCAGCAGTCGTTGATATGAAACAGGGAGAAACGCGCAATGTTCATATTCCGTGCGCAGATGCATACGGAGAACGCGACGAAAAACTGATTCAGAAGATCCCTGTTGCCGATATTCCTAATGGAGACAAACTCCCTGTTGGAGAACAGATTTATGTTCAGGGTCCTAACGGTCAGCCAATACCTTGCATGGTTACCGATATTACCGATGGCGTCGCTACCTTTGATTTGAACTCAGAGATGGCTGGCAAAGATCTCAACTTTGAGATTACGCTCGTCGAAATCGTCAATACTGCCGAAGAGTAGTTCTCAGCGGCGTTCAATAGCGCTCGGTGCTACAGCTGTAACAACAAATAGGCACCTCACCTATAAGTGGGGTGCCTATTCTTATACCTAATGGCTAGCTCTATAAGCTTTCATGACTCATAAAGCTATGTATTTAATAATTAACCTTGCCAACAGCTAGCTTACTTGCCAACCAACACAGTTCAGCAAGCGTACCATCTAGCCAGCATACATCGTCGCATATGGACGAGACGACGCAGGGCGCAAGCGCCAGAATCCCTTGCCTGACGTATCAACAGGAGCTTCAAGCTCATCGCCAAAATATCCGTTGTAGCGTCCAAGCAAATTTCCAATGATTTTACAATCGGTGTCATCAACAGGCTCTTGAACCAATCCAGCCAATACTAGATCATCTTCAATGCGGTTCTTAAGATAAATCACGCCACCATGCATCCCCGTTGCAAGATATTCACCGGCATGACCGAGCAGGATAATGACTCCACCAGCAAGATATTCGCCGAGGAAATTACCAGCATCTCCGCCGATAACAATCGCCGGACACTTGGTCTGATACTGCTTCATATGAATGCCCACACGCCATCCGCACCCGTTACGGATAAAGATTTGGCCTCCACGCATCGCATATCCTGTTGCGTCACCGCTACGACCATGAATGACAACTTGACCATCATTCATCGTGTTGCCAACCTGGTCCTGCGCATTGCCAAATACCTCGATCGAGCCACCATCCATATAGCACGCCATATCATTGCCCGGCGTACCATGAACAAGCAGGTGCTTCCCTTTAGGCATTGCGCAACCTAGATAGCGCTGTGCGCACACATCACGTAATGTAACCGTATTATGCTCATCGAGCGCTGCACGAACACGCTCATTAGCTTCTTTAAAAGGTTCCGTACCAAGAGAAACCGAAACCGTATCGTCATGCGTCATAGCGAAGCACACTCCTTTACGCCTTGTGCGTTCAGCTCCGTCGGATAGAATCGATGAAGTCGATTCCAACGATCCTGCGCAGAAAAGGCAAGATTGTCCGGCTCTTCTTTAAAGAACGATTCATCAAACGACGAGACAGGCATTGCATCTTTAATTACTGCCGTATAAATTCCTGCAGCCGCTGGACGGTTGAGTAGGATGTAGCCATACAGACGATCGTCCTTGGTTACAAATTTTGCATACGTTGCGCCTTGAGCATACACATGTACTTCGTAGCCATCATCGGGGCCAGGATTAATAACCCCACTCGTAAGCAACGATATATCGAAAAAGTCCACTGCGTTTACCGCGAATGATCCTTCAAAACGATCATCATGATGATCAGAAGCCATCTGAGATCCTGCAACCTTACCTTGAGCAACTGCATTAGGCCACAGAGCAAGAGGACGTTTAGCGCCATCCAGCGAATCGATGGTTTGCGTCACGTCACCTGCGGCATAGATATCCGCAAGGCTCGTCTGCATACGATCATCGCATACAACGCCGCGCTCAACTGTTGCCGAAGCATCAGCAAGCAACGCACTGTTGGGTCGTACGCCCACTGCGGCAACAACCATATCGCACGTAAGATTGCTATCGTCAGTCAAGTGAGCCGATACAATATGCCCATCTTCGACAGCTAAATGATCAGTCGTAATGCCAGGGCGTGCATCGATCCCACGAGCGGCAAGTTGGTCCACAAGCATTCCTGCACCGCGGTCATCAAGAACCGCTGGCAAAATACGGGGTGCCATTTCGAGAACTACCACTTCATCTGCAATCGCATGTAGGGCTTCGGCAGCTTTAAGTCCAATCAGACCGCCGCCAATAACAATTACGCGACTCTTACGCCCTTCTGCATGTGCTGTAGTAGTCGCAGCAGTTGCTGCAGCTCCTGCAGATTTTGCATCATCGAGCGTCAGGAATGTGAATACGTTATCAGCACCCTTTATGCCATCAATAGGCGGAACAAAAGGAACGCTTCCTGTAGCTACTAGTAATTTGCCATACGAGAGAACTGTTGCATCCTCAAGCGTAACTTTATGGGAACGAGGATCCAACGCAGCAGCTGCGCATCCCTGCCCAAAATGAGTTGTAACGTCATTATCCTGATAAAAGCTCTCTGGACGATAGTCAAGATGTGCTTCATCAGTTTTGCCTTCGAGCAAATACGAAATAAGAGGACGACCATAGACGCAGTACGGCTCTGGAGAAACCATTACAATCGATCCGGTTGTATCTGCAGCGCGAATCGATTCGACAGCAGAAATCGCTGCTGCAGAATTGCCCAAGATCAGATAGTCAGCATGTTCATTCGCCATGATGGCATCCCTCGCTTTCGACATAGATCAGTGCGCGATTGGGGCATGCGGCAACACAAGCTGGCTCCCCTGGTTCGCCATGGCCATCGCCACACAGATCGCACTTCAGCGCAACTGACTCAACATGGATGCAACCAAACGGACACTCCGACACGCACGTGCGGCATCCAACACAGCGCTCTGGATCGCTCGTTATAATTCCCGTCTCAGGATCACGTTGCATCGCACCTGATATGCACGCATCAACACAGGCAGGTTTAGGACACTGACGACAATTCACTGCGATCGACACATGCTGATCGCCCTCAACATGAATACGCGCACCAGGCACGTGTTCAACCTTATATGCTTTGACAGGATCTTTACTTTTCGAATGAGCAGTCCGACACGCAACTTCACAGCGTTTGCAGTCGATGCACCACGATTCGATCGCATAGATTCGTTTCATGACCAGATCACTACTCCCCTGCGTACTTCACACCGAGAATTTCAAGCTCTTTCTCGTTAAGGCCAACCCCGCGTAGCATCAAGCGGTTGCCTCTCAGTGAATCGATTGCATTAATTCCCATACCGCCGATCATTTCCTGAATCTCGCGATTCCATCCACGGATAAGGTTGACCACACGCTGTGCTCCAATTTCTGGATTAAGGCGACGTGTTAAATCAGGCTTCTGCGTTGCAATGCCCCAATTACACTTACCGCTTCCGCAATCCTGACACTGGTGGCAGCCAAGTGCGATCAGTGCTGCAGATCCGATATAGACAGCATCTGCACCAAGAGCGATTGCACGCACGATATCCGCTGATGAGCGAATCGATCCTGAAGCAACAACCGATACCATCGAGCGAATGCCCTCATCATGAAGGCGTGCATCGACGGCGGCAAGAGCAAGCTCGATAGGAATACCTACATTATCGCGTGTACGCTTAGGTGCAGCGCCTGTTCCACCGCGGAAGCCATCAACGACAATGATGTCAGCGCCAGCACGTGCAATGCCACTCGCAATTGCAGCAACATTGTGTACAGCGGCAATCTTGACAGCAACAGGCTTGGTATAGCGCGTTGCTTCTTTGATCGAGAAAATCAGCTGACGCAGATCTTCAATCGAATAAATATCATGATGAGGAGCTGGACTAATTGCGTCAGTTCCTTCAGGAATCATACGGGTACGCGATACTTCCTCGTTAACCTTAGTTCCCGGCAAGTGTCCACCAATACCAGGCTTAGCACCTTGGCCGATCTTAATTTCGATCGCTGCACCTGCATTCAAATAATGAGGATCAACACCAAAACGACCTGATGCAACCTGAACGATGCAGTTCTTACCGTATCGCTCGAGGTCCTTATGAAGACCACCCTCACCCGTGTTGAAGTACGTACCAAGCTCTTCTGCAGCCATTGCTAACGACTTCTGCGCGTTCAGCGAGATTGCACCAAAGCTCATAGCACCAAACATAACGGGGACATCAAGCTTAATTTGCGGTGGAATCTTAGGGCTGATCGTATGCTCACGCTCGTTGACCTTAAGTACATTGGGACGACTGCCCAAAAATACACGCGTCTCCATAGGCTCACGAAGCGGATCGATCGAAGGATTTGTAACCTGACTTGCATTAAGCAGCAGATGATCCCAGTAAATTGGATACGGCTTTGGATTGCCCATAGATGCAAGAAGCACTGCACCCGTTTGAGCCTGCTTAGCAATATCCTGCATATTTTCGAGCGTCCAGTTATTGGTTCCATTACCAACTTGAGGCCACTTAGAAATTGCAATCGCTTGCGTAGGACACATAACTACGCAGCGCTGACAATTAACACATTTGCTATGATCTGCCGTAACGCGACCTAAGTCGGTGTCAACATGGTGAACACCATTTGAGCAGGAGCGTTCGCACACACCACATTGGATACATTCATCCTTATCGCGCAACACGCGATAACGGGGAAGCACATAATCAAGCATGTTTACACTCCTCTCCGATCCGTACTGACGGGAGCTGTCGTCCGCGACCCCTTCAACTTACTAGGAACAGGTTCGTTAACAGGCGACTCTTTTGCCTTGCGTTCAGCAACTTCATCGAGCTGAACGACGAATGGAACGCCACCATCGAGCGAACGCATGTTTTCGGCATCCGGACATACCACGGAAATCGCAGCTTGTTCGCTTGCCAGATATACCATAGAACCTTTTTCGGCAGCCATAAGAGCACGGAGCTTGAGTCGGTCATTAAGAGCAAGCATGCCCTCTTCAGAACCGAGAATAATCGAAAACGGACCATTAACCAGAGCGCTGCTGTAGACGACGCGCAATGCGGTTTCATATGCCGATTGTTGCGGATCCATGCGATCGATATCGTCCCATGATGGAGCAGTCATAATATGTGCAGCCATCTCTTGGGAAAAACCATGGCGACGCGCAAGCAGGTCAAACAGATAGGTAATAACTTCGGTATCAGTCTGCAGCGTGCACTCATAGCCAAATTGCTCAACATAGCGGCGATTCGTGTCATAACTTGATATCTCGCCATTATGAACAATCGACCAGTTCAACAATGTGAAAGGATGAGCTCCGCCCCACCATCCTGGGGTATTAGTTGGGAATCTACCATGAGCAGTCCACAGCCATGCTTTGTAATCTTGGATGCGATAGAACTCGCCAATATCTTCTGGATATCCAACGCCCTTAAACGCGCCCATATCTTTACCAGAAGAAGCGACAAATGCACCCTTGATTTGGGAGTTTATATAAAAGACTGCCTTCATAGTGAATTCAGCCTCATCGTATTCCGTAGCCGCTAGCTTATGCGGATTCGGCTGCAAAAAGTAACGCCAAATACGCGGCGGATTCTTAATCGATCGCACCGTTTCATCGGTTGGAATACGTTCTTGTTTTTCGCATAAAAAGCAATCGTTCAAAAACGATTCTGTCTCCGACCGTGCCTCACGCGTGTCATAGAAAACATGAAACGCGTAAAAATCATGATAATCGGGGTAAATGCCATACGCCGCAAATCCTCCGCCCAAACCATTGGAGCGATCATGCATGAGCGCGATGGATTTAAGGATATCAGTCCCATCGTGACGGGTACCGCTTCGATCCATGATGCCCGAGATGGCGCAACCAGAAGGGATTCTGACATCTCCTTCACGTGGAACCATACAACACACCTTACCTTTCGTATGACCAACACTGTCGCAGGGCAGCACTACCCATAATACGTGTAGTAGCGAAAGTGTAGAGGATGAATGTTTCAGGTTTGTAACATGCCCCGATCATCCGCATAAATCACTCGCATCTACTAGTAATTATGAATCATCCTCCGCTACGTAAAGAACAAACATTCAGACCAAGAACGGAAAGAACTTGATACTGTGACAATCAAAGTTCAACATTACTGTGTGTGAAGCCTAATGTCCTAATGCCGAATTAAACCGGGCCAATGCTATACGAAATAGCATTGGCTTTTTCACTACCGAGCACGAACCTCTGCTCCTGTCGCTTTTCCTACCTTAGTAATAAGCTTCGCCTGAGCCTTATCGACCTCAGCGCCCTTCAGCGTTCTATCGAGTGCGCGCCATACCAAAGCAAACGCCATCGATTTCTTGCCAGCTCCCAGGCGCTCTTCATCGCGATAGATATCAAAGAGTTGTACATCATCTAAGATTTTCCCACCAGCAGACGTAATACGTTGCATCATCTGTTCAGCCGTAACCCCTTCGTCAACAACGAAAGCAATATCGGTTCTCACTGCAGGGAATTCTGAGACATCGTGATAATCCCGTGAAGGACGCGTCGATGCTTCAAGATGATCGATGTCAAGCTCAAACGCCACAACGGGAGCTTCAGCCTCAAATGCCTTAACAGCAAGTGGGTGAATCTCTCCGACCCAACCTATGGTCGCTCCCCCAGCAATAAGGTATGCAGCACGTCCAGGTTGGAGGAATGGAGTTTTATCAGCGTCAGCTGCTTTAAAGCGAACTTTTGGCAACGCCAGTTCCCGAGCAATTGCTTCGAGCACGCCTTTGCCATCAAAGAAATCAAACGGCGTTGCAGGGCGATTCCATTGAGCATTTGCCATTGATCCCACGAGCACACCAGCAAGTTTTTGCTGCTCACGAGGAAGTTTACGTCCCTCGTGGGAAGTAAATACATTACCGATTTCGTACAGCTGAACATTTTCGCAATCATGATGTTGATTAAACGCAACGCTCCGCAGCAAACCAGGAATGATACTCTGACGCATTACTGATTGATCCGCATTAATAGGGTTGATAACGTGAACCGCATGATCCTTCACGCTCGGATCCATGCGCAATTTGATCAGGTCATCTTCTCCCGCAAACGAATAGGTCATTGTCTCGTTGAGGCCACACGCTTGCAATGTCGTATGTAAACGATCGATAATCTTTTCGTGACGACTCTTACGTCCCACGCGACCACGCCCACCTGGCAAGGTGCGCGGAATCTTTGCCATTCCGTATAGGCGCAATACTTCTTCATACAGATCGATCTCGCGTTCAAGATCAGGACGATATGTTGGTGCGATAACACGCATCGTATCATCACCTGCATCGGAGACTTTGCATCCAAGACGCGTCAGAATATCCTCAGCTTCGGCACGAGGAATATCAGCACCCATCATCTTACAAAAACGCGGCATTCTAAACCGCAAGTCGCAAGGAGATACTGGCTGTGGATACCAATCGATAAGGCCTTTTGATGCAGAGCCCCCGCATAGCGCGACAATGAGTGCTGCGGCAAAATCCGCATTACGTTCAACTGCTGCTGCATCAACCTTACGCTCATAGCGTATTGAGCTTTCGCTCATAAGTCCCAGATTACGGCTCGTTCGGCTCGTATGTGCAGCATCAAACACGGCAGTTTCGAGCATGATCGATGTCGTTTGATCGGTGACCTCAGAATCGAGTCCACCCATTACGCCAGCGAGTGCCAATGGACGCTGAGGCGATGCGATAACCGTCATATCAGATGACAACGTTCGATCTTCGCCGTCAAGCGTCGTCAAATGCTCACCATCGGCAGCAGCACGGACGATAATTTGAGCACGTGAACCCGTTTTGTCGACCTTATCAAAGTCGAATGCATGAAGCGGCTGCCCCAAAAGCATCAATACGTAATTTGTAGCATCCACAACATTGTTGATTGATCGCATACCAGCAGCGGTTAGGCGCTCAACCATCCAATCAGGACTCGGTCCAACTTTGATACCATCAATAACACGAGCTGCATACCGTAAGCAGCGATCTGGATCTTTAACCGATACATCGACCAATTCATCGGTCGCTTGGCCGTTTTCTTCAAGCGTGTAGTCTGTGCATACATCTGCCACGGACTCACGATAGATAGCGCCAACTTCGCGCGCCATACCTTCCATCGACAAACAATCAGGGCGATTAGGCGTGATTTCCAAATCTAGAACTGTATCGGTTAAATCGAGATAATCAGCAAAATCGACACCAATAGGAGCATCTTCGGGGAGAATCATAATTCCATCGCTCTCCGCGCCCAATCCCAGTTCCCGAGAAGAACAGTTCATTCCACAGCTCTTAATACCACGGAGCTTACTCTTTTTGATTTTGACGTCACCAGGAAGTTGAGCGCCAACAAGCGCAACAGCTATTTTATCCAGTGCTTTAAAATTCTGAGCACCACACACAATCTGCAATGGTGCAGGCGATCCGTCATCACCAAGATTATGATCCCCTACATCTACAGAGCAGACCCACATATGATCTGAGTTGGGATGATGTTCTTTAGCAAGAATCTGGCCGACAACTACGTTCGAGAACGAAGCACCTTTTTCGTCGGCACCTTCTACACCTGTTCCCGTCAGATCAAGCTTGTCACATAGCGCCTTATTATCATCAGGTACTTCGACATATTCACGCAACCATTTAAGCGATACCTTCATTGATTCATTCCTATCTCTCTCGGCAAGATGCACGCACATCAAAGAACAGCTTTGCAGCCTATGCGCCTTCGACATTGACGTCCGTCATTGAGCCGATGCACCTTACTCTCTTTCCCATGCACAGCAAGCAATCTACTAATAACATGCTGCGCGAACCAATACATCCGTTTTAGAACTGACGGAGGAAACGCATATCACCCGCAAGGAGCATGCGCAGATCGGGAACGTTATATTTTAAGCAGGCAATACGCTCGGCACCCATGCCAAAGGCAAATCCCGAATAAACTTCTGGATCAATGTCTGCATATCCGAACACATTAGGGTCAACCATGCCACAGCCAAGAACTTCGACCCAGCCGGTTCCCTTGCAAAAACGGCAACCTTTGCCATGACAGATACCGCAGCTGACATCAACTTCGGCAGATGGCTCGGTAAAGGGGAAATAATGAGGTCTAAACCGCGTTTCGCGATCCTCACCAAAGATTTGTTTACACACATAATCGAGCGTACCGCGCAGATCGCCAAACGTGATTCCCTTGTCGACAACGAGTCCTTCAATCTGATTGAACTGAGGAAGATGGCTCGGGTCAGCAACGTCGCGACGATAAACCTTGCCAGGAGCAACAATGTAGATAGGCGGCTTTTGGTCCTCCATTGTGTGGGCCTGAACACCACTCGTCTGAGTACGCAGGAGCACGTCTGATTCGCCACGAACTGATGAATGTTCGCCTGTCTGATCAACAACATAGAACGTGTCTTGCATACCACGAGCTGGATGATCAGGCGGCGTATTAAGCGCCTCGAAATTATAGTAGTCGGTTTCGACTTCGGTACCACTTGCAACGCTGTAACCGATACCACGGAAGATGTCGGTAATCTCATCGATAATGCCGCTGATAAGATGACGCGTACCAACCTGTTGTGCACGTCCAGGAAGCGTAATATCAACAGCACCCTGAGCCATCGACTGATCAAGCTCGGCGGAAGCGAGCGCATCATGCTTATGTTGTAAGGCCGTTTCGACCTCATCCCTTACGCTATTGAGCGTCTTACCTACAATCGCACGATCTCCTGCAGGGATTGACCCCATGGATCGTAAATAATGAGTAAGTGCTCCAGATTTACCGAGCACGTCAACACGTACCGTATCAAGAGCGTCGGTACCCTGAGCCGATTCGATATCCGCAAGCGCACGCGTACGAACTTCATTAATTTCGTCGATAACCGCCATATAATCCGCCTTTCGCCATAAAAAAATCTCTCCACGTCCTTGTCCAAGGACGAGAAGAGACTCTCGCGGTACCACCCTGGTTGACAGAGTATGCATTCACTAAGAAAATTACCATTCTTAATGAATAAACTCTATCCACTTATCTGTTCTGTAACGGGAACACCCGGCATAGCCTACACGTCCCCTTATGCACATTAGAACAGGTTGCTAAAGTCTAAGCCATGCTCTTACGCTTCCGTTACAGCCAGAAGCATATACACTGATGGGATTTTCCGTCATGCAGCTGATAAAGTGAACCGCATCACGTCAACGTGCAAATCCTTTCAGCCAAGGGATTCTTCTCTGGAGCACGCATCAACCGTGATACTATCTTCGTCTTCGCCTCTATACGTTTTTCAATGTAGTTCAGCAGTATAGTGTATGAAAGCACAATCCGAAAGACTTCATGAATGAATATCATAACTATTCAATTGGCGGATAAGCGCTCATTGTAGCGTAAAACGCCATAGCGGTGATAACCAACCCTGCCCAATGAGACATTGGACTCATTCTCTTGCACGCAAGCCTTTGTTGCGCGCATGCGCAACAGGCGTATATACGTACGGAAATCTATTCATATAGTGCACGTTGTCTCACGCGCACATAAAGACCGTTTACCAACGGCAAACGGATGTTAAGCAAATCGTTGAACACTATCGGTTTTCTTATCTTGACAAGGTCATACAGGTATAGATGCAAAGATACCCAAGGGACAGAGAAATGTGATGTTCGTTCTTGACTTCACGCTAACCATCCCGCCTATAATCCCCTCGAAACGCTTCGACGTCAGCCATAGGCACGATGCCGCCACCGCTGTCTATCGGCTCGTCAGACAGGAGACTCCATGGCTACTTTCGTACCCGAACCCTACCGCATTAAAATGGTCGAGCCAATCCGGATGACCACGCGCGGCGAGCGCGAGGCAGCAATCGCACAAGCAGATTACAATATGTTCCGCTTGCGAAGTGATGACGTATTCATCGATACCCTTTCCGATTCCGGAACAGGAGCCATGAGTCAGCGCCAGTGGTCGGCGCTGCTTTTAGGTGATGAGGCTTATGCAGGATCACGTAGCTACTATCATCTACTTGATACCGCACGCGATATTTTTAACTATGATTACATTCAACCTGTTCATCAGGGACGTGCTGCAGAAAAGGTTCTCTTCCCTACGTTTTTGAGCAAAGGATCCTTTGCAATTTCAAACCTATTCTTTGACACAACGCGTGCGCATGTCGAACTTGCCGGTGCTCGTTGCCTCGAAGCATGCAACCCCGAAGCATCGGATTCCTCACTGCGGGCACCCTTTAAAGGCAATATGGATATCGAGCGCATGGAAAAGCTTATCGACGAACACGGAGCAGACAATATCGGTATGGTTGTCATGACCATTACAAATAATTCTGCTGGCGGACAACCGGTCTCGCTACAAAACATGCGCGAGGTACATGCAATCTGCAAGAAGTACGATATCCTCCTTAACATTGATGCTGCACGATTCGCCGAAAATGCTATGTTCGTCAAAATGCGTGAACCCTCATGCAAAGATATGTCCATCAAAGAGATTACGCGGGCGTTCTTCGATTGCGCCGATACGTTTACCATGTCTGCAAAGAAAGACGCCATCGTTAACATGGGTGGAATCATTGGCGTAAAAGATGGTGATGCTCCATTCATTCTTAAGATCAAAGCAAATTGCATCTGTTTTGAAGGCTTCTACACCTATGGAGGATTAAACGGGCGCGATCTTGAATGTCTAGCCGTCGGCCTTGAGGAAGGTATGGACGAAGATTGGCTCCGCTCCCGCATTGGCGTAATGAATTACATTGGCGATCGTCTTGATGAATATGGAATTCCTTATCAGAGCCCTGCGGGTGGACACGGTATATTCCTTGATGCAAAGAAGTTCTATCCGCACATTCCCTATTATGAGTTCCCTGGGCAGACCCTAGCTATTGAGCTCTACAAGGAATGCGGACTGCGCGCATGCGATATCGGCTCTTACATGATGGGGAACGATCCTGACACCGGTGAACAGCTTCATTCCATTAATGAGTTTACTCGCCTTGCAATCCCACGCCGTGTCTACACACAAAGCCACTATGATATGGTTATCGAAGCTATCAACACCACATGGCAGCAGCGTGAGCAGGTTAAGCATGGATACCGTATTACTTGGGAGCCCCCGATTCTACGGCATTTCCAAGCATCGCTTGCACCTGTCAAATAACGGAAAAGACAGTTACATCGACGCCCTTCGGTGACGGTTTAACATTGCGCGTCTCTATTTCCCATAACGTAGCGGCGCCGATAGATGACCACATACTATGCCTGCAGCATTCGCTATAACAACGTTTGTCTGCAGGCATAGAGGACTCAGCCCATCCTATAGAAAGGACCACCATGGGTTCTCAACATACATCTGAACATCGCAGCACGGGAGTTAGGGGGACCGTCGAAAACGCAGTACGAGATAGTTTTCAATCCAAGTGGGGATTCATTCTTGCCTGTGTCGGATCCGCCGTCGGCATGGGAAATATCTGGATGTTCCCCATGCGTGTTTCTAAGTACGGTGGAGCAACATTCCTTATCCCCTACTTCATTTTCCTCTTTCTTATCGCCGCATCAGGCGTTATCGAAGAAATGTCCTTTGGCCGATCAACGCGAAAGGGACCTATCGGTTCGTTTGCTGATACGCTCTCAAAACGTTTTGGCAAGCCAAAGCGTGGAGCCGCATGAGGGATCCTCCCCGTCGTAGGATCATTAGC
>DIDE01000084.1 GCA_002417975.1 Eggerthellaceae bacterium UBA5808 | reverse complement strand
TATGTTCGCGACGCCGCCTATGCATATCTACAACAGGTAAATATCTCGTCCCCAATTGCACTTAACCACCGTCTTATGGCACTCGAATATCTTCATATGGCGCAAGACACGGAACTCCGTTTCTCATCTTCGCATTCGAGTAACCTTCGGTACCGCGAAATGAAGGATATCGCCGAACAGCATCTGCGCGACAGTGGACTGTTCAAGAATACGGCCGGCCAGCGGAAGTGTTCTTTGCCGCATTGGATGAGAAGCCTTTTCTCGAAGTAATCTGAACCTGTCGCTTTGCACGGTTAAACTTCTCTCATTACTGCTGATTGCGAGGAACTATGCCGAAGATTTCAATCATCGTCGCCGCCTATAACGTAGAGCAATACCTCTCACGCTGTCTAGCGAGCATTGCTGATCAAACATTCACAGACATTGAGGCAATAGTCGTAGATGATGCAAGCACCGACAGAACCGGCGGCATCATTCAGGAGCAGGTGTGTCGAGACCCACGATTTATCGCTGTCACACATGAGACCAACCAAGGTCTGCACCTCACTCGAAAGACAGGCGTTGAGCATGCCTCAGGAGCGTACTCCTTCTTTCTCGATGGAGACGACGAACTCGCCCCGAATTTCTGCGAACAGCTCGCCACACAAATCGATCGAAACCCCGTCGATATCCTGCATTTCGGCCTTACCGTCGTTGGCGATAACGGCATTCAGCCAAAAGAATGCCATGCATTCGAAGCCTTCAACAATGCTCCAACCGATGATGCGACTGGGCATAACATCATTCGTGACATCTTCGATCCACGGTTCGGGCAGAAAGTTGACTGGCGCGTCACCCAACGACTGTTCCGCACCGATATATTGAAGTCAGCCTTCAACGCCATGTCGTCAAATCGCTTGGAACGGGCGGAAGACGGATATGAATGCTTTGCAATTAGCTCACTCGCGCAGTCATATCACTCATTTAAGCAGTGCAAAGGATACGTTTATCATTATGGAAGGGGCGTGACCGGTACCAGCCAGATCGACGCAGCCACATTCGTCAAATTCTGCGGACAATTCAAGGCTTGTTTCGACGCAACCTCTGAGTTCATCGACCAGCAAGCTATAGAGAACGGCCATTCTCTTTACCTAGGCTTTACCCATAAGGCGCTTGAACTCCTCGCGAACGACTGGAGAACCAGACTTGCGGAAGAAGACCAGATGCGAGCTGCTCAAGGTATGGAACAGGTGTTTGGGGCACCCGCGACGGCACGTGAATTATATCGGTTTGTCAGAGACCGAGCCTATGAGATGTTAACCAACGATATTTCTGCGGATTCCGCTGATGAAGTTTTCCGTTGGCGCTCGATTGCGCAATCAATCGAGCGACCCATTGAAAGCACTGAAGAAGACTATCGTTGCGAGCGAATGAGACGTAAGGCAGCAGAACATCTATCTCAGCTGAAGGAACGAGACCAGATGCAAAGGGCCGCTCGCCAGTCAATCAAAATTTTTGTAACCACTCATAAACGTGTGGATAAACCGTCCAGCGACATTCTCCAACTAGTGCAAGTGGGACCCGGAGTCGTCAACAACCGCTTCCACAACACGCTCCATGACGATGATGGAGAAAATATTTCCGCGAAGAATCCCATGTACTGTGAGCTGACAACTCAATATTGGGCATGGAAAAATGCCGAGGCGGACTATTACGGTTTCTGCCATTATCGGCGTTACTTTGACTTCTCACAGCAGGAACATATAGAAAATCCTTACGGCGAGATCATGGATGATTACATCGATGCCAAAGCGGTCCACGACTATCGACTCGATGACGCGAACATTTCTGCCACAGTTAAAGGTTTCGATGTCATAACCACCCGGTTTCAAGATCTGCAGACTGTTATTGACGGAGTCGGCACTCCGAAAGCCGTCTGGAAGGCGGCACCATATCTTCAGGACAACGATCTTCGCCATATTTACGATATCTTGTGTGCGCGCCACCCAGACTATAAGGCCGATGCGGACGCGTTTCTTAATGGCCACCACTCCTGTTTCTGCAACATGTTCATTATGAGGAAGGCAATTTTCTTCGATTATTGCGAGTGGCTGTTCCCCTTGCTCGAAGAATTCGAGCGTACTACGGACATGAGCCACTACAGCAAGGAAGCGCTGCGCACACCGGGGCATCTGAGTGAACGTTTGCTCAATATCTATCTTTTCCACCACAAGCGCATCGGCAGCAACTGGAAGACCAGAGAGCTGCAATGCGTGCACTTCACACACCCCGAGCAGGAACGGGCAATCGAGCCGCTTGTCGACGTCACGCAGCCTGAACGCATCATTCCTGTAGTGTTCGCGGCAGATAATAATTATGTTCCGATGGTCACCACCACGCTTTTCTCCGCCATGAAGCATGCCGATCCCGCGCGATACTATGACGTTGCGATTCTGGAGAAAGATATTTCCGCCGATAATCAACGACGCATGACTGAGTTTTTCTCACAGTTCCCTAATACGACGTTGCGTTTCATCAACGTCGAACGGGAAATTTCCGGCTATGATCTCTCCACAAACAACGAGCACATCAGTACCGAAACATACTACCGTTTCCTCATTCAGAAGATCATGCCGTTCTATCAAAAGGTCTTGTACCTCGATTCCGACATCATCATCAATGCCGACATCGCGAGACTATACGACACCGAACTTGGAGACAATCTCCTTGCGGCATGCCGAGATATTGATTACCTCGGCAATCTCAACATTAAAATTGGTAACAAGCGTATGGCCTATACGAAAAATATTTTGGGCATGCACGATCCATATGCCTATTTCCAAGCTGGTGTTCTCGTCTTGAACACGAAGGCGATGAGAGAACGCTACACGCTGAACCAATGGTTGCAGTACGCTTCGAACCCGGCCTATATATACAACGACCAAGATGTGTTGAATGTTCATTGCGAAGGATCAGTGACATATCTGGACTGGGAATGGGATGTGGTTCACGACTGCGACGGGCGCGTG
The DNA here is from genome assembly GCA_002417975.1 of Eggerthellaceae bacterium UBA5808. Classification (GTDB taxonomy): domain Bacteria; phylum Actinomycetota; class Coriobacteriia; order Coriobacteriales; family Eggerthellaceae; genus UBA5808. The sequence continues at coordinate 2,630 of DIDE01000084.1, read as the reverse complement.
GCCAATGTGTTCAGTTATGCGCCGAATGACATTTTTGATGCATATATGCGGTCTCGTAATAATCCCAAAATCATCCACTACGCCGGTTTCATAAAACCCTGGACCGATCCCACCTGTGACTTCGCTGAGGTCTACTGGAGCTATGCCAGACAAACGCCATTCTATGAGAAGCTGGTCAAACGAGTGGCAGAAGCAATCGCCCCGAATCAACAACGGATAATCTACAAACAGCACGAACCCGCGATCGGAGACACCAATCCTCTGCGAAAGTTCATAGACCCATTGGCCCCGTTGGGATCCAGACGCAGAGAAATGATGAAATCAGTCGGCAGACTCCTTCGCGGTAGACGTTAAATCTTCGTTCTTAGCAGCGGAGTCCGTGCCTACCGAGGTGAGATCAGGAGCGAGTATTCCTCCCAGGGCAAGCGGGAAGGCAACGACCATAGGAATCACGTACCGCATTCCCTCAATGGTCACGCTTGCGGGAGATACCCACAAAAATGCATAGGTCGCCAGATAGGGCATGACCCAGGCAATACGCCGTTTGTTCCTACGCAGGCATTCATAGACAACGAAAATGGCAACCCCGCTGGACCACAGCGCCCGCGAGAAGAAGATCATTCCGAACGGAGATCCTTCGAGCCAGATGATAAGTTGCTCCAAGGCTTTAGAACGTCCGAGACCGGCGGAATCCGAGAATCCGAGTTCGCTCGAATAAGTAAACACATGGTTGTTTCCTTCGGCATAGACCGGCATCAGTGAAAAAACCGGATTCTTATCAAACATATTTGGCATACTTATCCAGCCCTCCTCCATGGCAAGATAAGCCTGAAGATACGTTCCGGGATGTTGTATTCCCTCTTTCAACCATATTGCAAAATACCTCGGTAAGGATTTGTTTTTTGCCGAATCCCAGGTATAGCCTTTGACGTTATCGGCCGCCCACCACTGATAGCGGTTCCCCACATCGCTTCCCAATATCGCATAAATACCGTTCAGATCAGCTTGAGACATATCTTTCGCATGCTCTTTCACTAATAAGGCCGACTGTTGAAATGGTATGGCCAGCATTTCTTGTTTACCTCCCTTCTCAATATGCAGAGGTGGAAAAATCACAAAAGGTAGCACAACGACCATCACGATCAATGGGACTGCCATGCTGAAGGCCAATCTCGCTCTTTGTTTTTTTGGAAGGGAAAACAGCGCAACGACGCATGAGAGCACAACCACATAAAAGCCAGTTTTTTTGGTCAACGACACTGCTAAGGACAGAAAAATAAGAACGGCAACTGTCTTGCTATCGTGGAGTGACCTAGCCTGCGTCCGAATTACTTCAATGAACACTATGGTGAACCAGATGAAGAAGGGGAGGAACACTGAGTCTTTGACCATTCCTATCGAGTACAACGGTATGACCGGGAACAGCGCGAAGAACAACAACTCGACCGTGCAGAAACGTCGCGATAAACCAATGTCGTGAGAATAACGGACGGCTGAAACGAGGGCCGAAGCGGTAACTACTGCTTGGACTATGGAATAGAGGAATGGACCAACATCTCTCGAGCCAAGTGCCCCGCCCAACTGAACAAACACCCCAAAAATAACAGTGTCCAAAACCGGATGCTGATCTGAGAAAAATGTTCCATCGGTAAACGTATTCTTAAATCCAAACCACTGCAACAACTGCTGTTGCGTGTCATACCACACGACCCCGGGATAAGTAAGAATGATATATGGCAACCAACAGGCGAGAATAACACCGACCAAAAACAGGTATGTCCGTAACCCACCTTCAAACGGAAAAGGTCGGACCTGCTTATCGCTTCTTAGTTGCGCTCTGTCTTCTTCTGCACCCAACCAAGTCAGAAAGCGTTCGCCGGCCAACGTCAAAATGATGAATACGGCCATATATATCAATGCATGCAACGCATATCTGGGAGAAATTGCGATCTGCCCAATCTGCTTGATGGAATCAACCATCGCACAGAAAATTCCGGAGCCTAGTGCGATGATCAGCAAGAGCCAGCGATTCCTTACACTAACCAATATGTGCATACGGCGCCTCCTCATTGACCGTCTAGTTCAACTAGTGGAGATTGCGGTCTTGCCACAATCAAAACCAGAACGGTTCGAGTACCAAGCGTAGCGCATACGGCATAACCCTTGAATCACGTCACTGCGCAATACCTTGATTTCATGCTGCGAAAATCTGAGCTGCTCTGTACAGCTAAACGGCAGCAAACGAGATTCCGCCAAAAGACGAAACACCAATAATGTTAGATTGTGTGCGCTAACGATTTCGTTGAAAAAACTACGATCATCAAACGCGGTTAGGTAGGAGCACATAATCATATGGATACAAACCGCACAATATCGGGAATTGCAACGGATTTTATACTGCTATGTTGTCTCTTGTCGGATGAGTCAGCCGACATGGAAGATACGCTGCTTCGGCAGATTTGATGTAATATCTCACATCAAATCGACGATCGGCGAGGAACCATAACCTCGAGTATACGAAATGGCAAGGAACCTTCATGGCAGAGGACAAAATCATCGTCGTTGACACCTCAATGTTCGGCCAAGATGCCGATGAAAAGCCAACTGCGGCCATCACAGTCGTTAACGCG
>DIDE01000097.1 GCA_002417975.1 Eggerthellaceae bacterium UBA5808 | reverse complement strand
CATGTGGTGTGCCAAGACGGGTGGGACGAGTTGGGACATTGGGCTTGTATGCTGCAGGTGAGGCGCTTGATGTTGATGTTCCTTGTGGTGGTTATAACCTTCACTGGGCATGGGCTTCGGGCATGATTGCGGGTCAATCTGCGGCTCGAGGAGATCGTGCATGATTCGTGTCGATAATGTTGTAGTTTCTCTTGACGATGCTCTGGGCGTTAGCGGGGAATCGCCGATAACCGAGGGCCCATTGCTTGGTGTTGTTGCCCGCGCGCTTGGCATACCTTCCCGCATGGTTACCTCTGTGACACTAATGCGGAAGAGTATTGATGCTCGAAAAAAGCATGCGGTACATATGGTCATGGGGTTCGATGTTGTGCTTACGGATATGAGTCGTGAGGAGACTCTTGTCAATACAGGGCACGCTCGTCATGCGAAAGCATATCAACCGTTAGAAATTCCGCATGTTTCTTGTCCTTCTGTGCGACCTATTGTCGTGGGCACGGGACCAGCGGGATTATTTGCTGCTTTGTATCTTGCACGCGCGGGGGCTTGTCCAATCGTCTTTGAACGAGGTGCCGATGTTGATGCACGCACTCGTGTAATTGATACTTTTAATGCTGGCGGCGATCTGGATGAGCAAACGAACATACAATTTGGCGAAGGTGGCGCGGGTACGTTTTCTGATGGAAAGCTTACAAGTTCCGCTAAACATCGTATGACCAAACATGTTCTTCATTGGTTCGTTGATGCGGGTGCACCAACTGACATTCTTTGGAGTTCAAAGCCTCATATCGGGAGTGATCGTCTTCCGTCTGTCGTTAAGCGCATGCGTACCGAGATAGAAAAACTTGGTGGAACTGTTCTTTTTCGTACGCAGCTTACGGGGCTTACGCTTTGCAATGGAAGGCTGAGCGAAGTAAGTTATGTCGATGCTGACAGCAAGGCACACACGATAGCAGCACATAACCTTATTCTTGCGTGTGGCCATTCTGCGCGCGATACGTTTGCAATGATTCAAGATGCTGGATTTACCATGGAAGCGAAGCCGTTTGCTGTTGGCGTGCGCATCGAACATTCTCAAGCGCTGATTAACCGCGCTCAATGGGGGGCTATGGCTCATCATAAAGCACTTTCTGCGGCTGATTATAAAATGGCTGTTCACGTTAATAAACGTCGAAGTGCCTATACGTTTTGTATGTGCCCTGGTGGATCTGTTGTATGTGCGGCGAGCGAAAATGGCGGCGTGGTTACCAATGGTATGAGCAACTATGCGCGCGATGGAGCTAATGCAAACGCTGCGTTACTGGTGAATGTTGATCCATCTGATTTTGGTGGCGATGGTCCGTTAGCAGGCTGTCGTTTTCAACGGACAATTGAGCAGCGAGCGTTTCAATGTGCAGTTGATGCAGGTGGACGTCCGTATCAGGCTCCTGCTCAGACGGTAGGTGATTTTTTGGCGCGGCGTATTACAACCATGCGTTCTTCGGTGAAGCCATCGTATACTCGAGGCGTGGTGCCTTGCGATATTCGAACAATTTTGCCTGCGTTTATCACGGATACACTTGCAGCAGCGCTTCCTGTTTTTGATCGTCGTTTGCATGGGTTTGCCGATTCTCAGGCGCTGTTAATTGCACCAGAGACGCGTTCATCTTCGCCGGTACGTATTGTGCGTGATGATACATTGCAAGCGCGCCTTGCACATGGAGATAGTGAGTCCAACGCAACAGGACTCTATCCATGCGGGGAAGGCGCAGGCTATGCGGGTGGCATTATGTCTGCTGCGTGCGATGGGCTGCGTGTTGCTCAGATGATGGTTGAGCGTTTAAAAATGGCGGATGAATAGCTCTTATGCACGTGAGTACGACAGCGAGGTTATGTGCCTCTCTAAGCAGGGGTGGTTGGACAGTTCATACGTGTGGGCTATGACAGTGAAGCTTGGCCGTCGGTGTTGAACCGTTCGTGCTTGGCTATGCAGGAGCGAATATTAAGTGAATAGCTGTGAACAATTAATTATGGGCGACGGTGGCTATTCTGTCATCGTCGCCCTTATAGCTATTCCCCTGATTCAAGGGCGTGTTGCGCGTGTTTGATCTCCGAATCTGATAGATTCGATGATCCTGTGATCGTGATGTCGGCACTGCTTCCTGTGGCTTTATCACATGCGGTGACGTGCACTATGCCGTTCGTGTCGAGCTCAAAGGTTACCTCGATTTGCGGCTGCATTGATCGTTTAATGCCGCTTAATCTAAACGTTCCCAATGACGTATTTTCGCTTGCTCGTTGGCTTTCGCCCTGTAAGACATTAATTTCTACCATTGTTTGCAATGGTGATGCAGTGGTGTATATCTCGCTGTGCTTAGTTGGGATAGAAGAATTGCGGGGAATAACGATACTCGTTTTATTCCCTTTGACTTCAACTCCCAGTGACATAGGCGTTACGTCGAGCAGGATAAGACCGCCAACGCTTCCGCTTAGTACGCCAGCCTGAAGGCATGCGCCCATTGCAACACTTTCGTCAGGGTTAATGCTGTGACTTGGCTCTTGCCCGGTAAGATCTTTTACTGCATTCTGGACTGCGGGGATGCGGCTTGATCCTCCAACCATAAGGACGCGTCCGAGAGCATGGGGATCAACGTTTGCATCTGACAGCGCTTGACGGCAAGGCTGCATAGTTCGCTCAATGAGGGGAGCACAGAGCGATTCGAATTCTTGGCGGGTGATATCCATCTCAAGATGTACGGGGTGATTATGTGCTGTTGCAATGTAAGGGAGATTAATGGTTGTTCGATCTGATTGCGATAACTCCTTCTTTGCTTGTTCGCATGCTTCGGTGACACGCTGTATTGCAGCTGCATCTTTACGAAGATTGATATGCTCCTGCTTCTTAAATGTCTTTACGACATGTTCAACAAGGGCTGCATCAAAATCGTCTCCACCGAGATGATTATCACCTGCGGTTGCGATGACTTCGATAAGTCCAGATGTTATAGATAGAATTGATACATCAAAGGTGCCGCCGCCAAGGTCGAATACCATAACCTCGCGGTTTTCTTCGCGATCAAGTCCGTAGGCGAGTGCTGCTGCCGTTGGCTCGTTGACGATTCGCTGAACGTTGAGCCCTGCAATGGTCCCTGCGTCTTTTGTTGCTTGGCGCTGTGCATCGGTGAAATAGGCAGGAACGGTAATGACAGCATCGGTAACTGTTGCACCGATATGTGCCTCGGCATCTTTTTTGAGCTTTTTGAGGATCATTGCCGAAATTCCTTGAGGGCTATAGGAAGTTCCGTCAATGGTGATGCGTTTATCCGATCCCATGCTGCGCTTGATCGACGAAATCGTGCGATCGGGATGCAGTGCAGCTTGGCGCTTTGCGGCAACACCAATAAGACGTGTGCCGTCTTGCGTGAAAGCGACAACCGATGGTGTGGTGCGATCACCATCCGAATTAACGATGACTGTAGGTTTGTCACCTTCGAGTACTGCAACGCACGAATTTGTTGTGCCGAGATCGATCCCGATCATTGAACCCATAGGTTAAATCCCCTCTATTCTTGCCAACTGTCATCCTTTTGGCGCATTGTAGCTTGTTTCTTTTGCTGTGGATAATTTTGTAGCATAATCGTCGTTTTTGCCATCATGTATCCACAGTTAATTCGTTGCTAGTATTGCGTCTGACCGTTTGCTTTAATGAATAAACGTATTGAACTTGTATCAATTGAGACGACTGGCTTATAAACGGCAACATTATAATTATTGATATTGATATATGCAATAAAAGATATAAACTATAAATAACTTAAGGGAAGGAGGGCAATATGTGGGTATGGGTAGTAGTTGGCGGTGCGCTTATTGCCATGTTTTTGTTTCCGACCATGGCATATTAAGAGTTATTAGGTAAACCAATAACCGCCCATTTGAGGCGGCTATTGGTCTGCCCAATAGATGTTTGGAAGGACAGTTTTGACGTTATTAAAGCGTCAAGAGCATGAGGGGAAACGAGTATTGACCATAACTGCTGACTGCATTTCGAAAAACTTTAAAAGCACAGCGGCTTTATCGAATGTTTCTGCCTGTGCATTGTCCGGGGAAGTAACGGGACTGTTGGGCGAGAACGGTGCCGGTAAATCGACGCTTTTACGTATTCTGGGAGGAACGCTTGTCCAAGATGCGGGACAGGTAGTCATTGATGGCAAGAAGGTGTCTTTATCGGAACGAAGGCAATCTACCACTGTCCTTTTTGGCGGGAACGTTGGGCTCTATGAGGATCTGTCGGCTAGAGATAATATTTTGTATTTTGCTCATCTTCGTGGGATGGGAACAAAGGAATCAACTCAGGAACTCATGCGACTTAGTGAGCAATTTGATATGAGGGATTATTTAGATGTGCGGGCAGGATCTCTATCAAAAGGTATGGCGCAAAAGACAGCAATCGTACGCGCTCTTATTCATAGCCCAAAAG
>DIDE01000096.1 GCA_002417975.1 Eggerthellaceae bacterium UBA5808 | reverse complement strand
AGCTTCTAATATCTACAATACTCACATTCTTGACCAGCAGTTTATGTCATATCTTGCATTGCTCTCTTTGTGGCTGATAGCGATATATGGTCTTATCTTTTTTGCAATTTCACAACGGTGGGATCAAAGTGCTACTTCTTCAGAGAAAATTTTACATTCGTGGGACGGCTCTGATGAAAGTAATGAGACAGACTCTTTTACGCTGCATGTTGAGGCGTTTGCTGCAGACTACGAATTAACGTCTCGTGAAAACGATGTGCTTCTTGAGTCAATTCATGGCTATAGTATGGAAAATATTGGGAAAAAACTTTATATCTCTCGTGAAACTGTTAAAACTCATTTACGACACATTTATGTAAAAACTGGAGTATCAGGTAAACAAGAGCTTATCTCTTTCATTGACCATTATCGGTCTCCCAAAAAATAGTGGATGCATTTTAGGGAACTGATTTTCGGAATCCGGGTGTGCTTTTGCTTATATGGCTACGCTTCTGTGTCACTATCGCTAATGAAGCTATTTCTTAAAGACTTCTGTGCGCATTTTATCTTAAGAGCACAATATAGATTCTTTTTCTCTGAAGTGAATTCTATAAACAACAATAACAATGTTACTCAGGAGAAATAGATGAATACCCTAAAAGGGGGATGGCCCGGTAAGGTATTATAACCAGTTTGGGTGAAGCTATGCAGCGATTCTGCTTCTATGATTTATCGGCGTTGGCGACTGTACATGTATGGATATTGGCTGCTGAACTAGACCAGCTCAGTGCCGTCAGGTGTTGAGACATTTGTGCAGAAACCTTATCGGATGAATCCAAAGGAGAGGGTTGTAATGAATGAATCAAAATCATTATCGCGAAGAGATTTTATTCAAGTGCTAGGTATCGGTGCGGTGGGGGCCACATCGACGAGCTTTCTAGCAGGTTGTGGTCCAAAAAGTAGGGCATCGTCCGCAGATGCTTCACCTTCGAACTCTGCATCGGGCTCGTATGATAGCGAATATGATGTTGTTATTGTTGGTGGCGGGATAGCGGGTCTATCTGCGGCTATAACCATTGCACGTGAAGGGAAAGGGGCTAAGTGTCTCCTCATCGAGAAAGAAGGACAAGCAGCTGGATGCTCACCTGTGTGTGCGGGCGATTTTCTTGGTCGTGATGATGAAAATAAATATCCGGTTCAATATCTTAAAGATATGGCTAAGACATCGATTGGACCTTCTATTCCCGATGATGTGCTCGAGGCATTTGCCGAAGGGATCGATGAGAATCTAGAGTGGATCTTGAGCCTAGGGGCAACAATGGACATGCTCGATACAAAGCGAAGTGTTTATGCAAATCGAGATAAATCTGAGTATCGTGAATTTAATAGTTGGGCAAGTGCCGAATATAGCTTTGATGATAATGCTCAACCTCCCTACAATCATGTTTTTAATTTTCTTAATAATGTGCGAACGGAAGATTATGATTCTCAGATAACATTTCGAGCAAATTGTCCTTTGCAAGACTTGATTTGCGACGATCAAGGGAAAGTCGTTGGGGTTGTTGCAAATAGAAAACGCATTAGAGCTGATAAAGGTGTCATTATGTGTTGTGGTGGGTATGAGCATAATGAAGAGTTCCTTGAAGGATATTGCGGAGTAGGTAACGCAATTAGCTTTGCGGGACAGGGTAATACAGGAGACGGTCATAAAATTGTTGCTCGTTATGGCGCAGACTTTTGGCATATGCATAACGCTGCTGGTTTTTGGATGGCGGGTCGTAATCTTGATAATACACATTTTTCAAATGGTGCATTAGAGAGTCACAAATATAAAAAATATGGCATAACTGTTGCTAAAAATGGTCGACGATTCTATATGGATTGGGATGGGCATAAATCTCTTGATCTTGCTGACGATCAGGAATCTATGGATCTTTCTCGTCATGTTGGGAGTCGTCATGGGGTTATGCAGTTTGGTGGCGAGTGGACGCATCTTCCCATGCCTTCTATTGCCTGGTTCATTTTTGATAACAGTAATCTAGTAAACGCAATTGACTATAAAACAATTGGAACAAAAAATCCTGTTGAAGATGGCTGGCTATATAAGGCAGATACAATAGAGGAACTCGCGGTCCAGTGCGGTATTCCATCAGAGGAACTTGTGGCTACGGTTAACCAATGGAATGATTTTTGCACTCAAGGAAAGGACATGGCTTTCTATAGACCTAGCGACACGCTGACGCCAATTGTGAGTGCACCATTCTACGCACAGCGATGCAATCCTGCGATGTTGAATACTGACGGAGGACCGAAGCGTAATGCACATGCGCAGATACTTGACTATAATGGGGATCCGATTCCTGGTCTTTATTCGGCAGGTGAATTTGGTTCGATTTGGGGTTATCTCTACCAAGGCGATGGGAACGTTGGCGAAGCTATGGCATTTGGACGCATCGCCGCACGAAGTGCCTTGCAAGCATAATTTTGCATTCAAAAGAAATATAGTAATCTGATGATACTCTGCTGTAACTCGGTTAACCCTGGGCAACGCAAAAATTTGCGTACATAGGCAATCTATTTTCCGTGTTGCGAAATAATCGTAGCGCATCAATTTTGATGCGCTACGATTTTGCTTCTCTTTCTTGATAAATATTGTAGCTAAAAGTTATTATCGATGGAACAGGTGCCAGAAAAATCCATGATGAGGCTTGGGTCGTTCGGGCTGAGCAGGCCAATCAATATCAGATGGCTGCTTTGTTTTTGCCTCTGACGTCGATGGTTGTGCGGGCTGCTGATTTGATATTGCTGGTTGCTCAGATTGCTGATCAGATGCGGTTGCATTCGTAGATTCTTTTTCTGCAGATGCTTTATCCGCTGTAGATTGTTGTTTTGCCTGCTCGGAAGAATGCTCCATCTTTGCCTTCTTGCTTGGAACAACTTGTTGAGCTGAGGCTGTCTCTTTCTGGGCGGTTGACACTTGAGCTTCACGTGTTGAGGCGGAAGTTTGCACACTTGCCGTTTGTCCTTGTTTCTTCTCCAAAGTGGACGCTGGTACGTTTGCAGCCTGTGTTTGCTCCTTCTTTGATGCAGATGTTTGTGCGTCTGCCTTCTGTTTGCTAGGAGCGGTAGTTGGCTGTATAGACTCGGTTGTCGTTTGCTTTGGAGTAGCGGGTTGCTTTACAGTTTCGGCTGCTGCTGACTTTACAGGTTCAGCCGTTTGCTTGGAAGCAGCTGATTGCTTTACGGTTTCGGCAACATTCTTTGGTGCATCTACCTTTGGTTGCGCAGCAGCTTTGTCTGACTCACTAGCTTTTACCGTTGTATCAACAGTGGGTTTTGCATGGCGAGCCTTATGGTCGCTTGTAGATTGTGACAATGAGGCAGTAGCATCAACAGGAATTTCTGACACGATCACCGAGGCATTCTTTTCAATCTCGGACGCTGGGATATTGTGCTGCAACGCCTCTTGATATTGCTCTTCGAGATCAGAGGTAGCATGGCGCTCAATTGCGTCATCGATTGCCTGTTGGCGGTGGGTAAGTGCTTCGCGCTTCGCTGCATCAATTGCGCTCATTTCCTGTTCGTGAGCTTGATGAGACTTTTGATGCGCGGTCGCAATCAGATATTCCTGGGAGTTAAATGGCTTATCATCAGTTTGCTTACTGCCAACATTAGGTAGCGGTGTATAGGTGCCATCAGGCAAAAGGTCGCGCAGTTTTGCCGTATCCTTCAGACATGTATTGACGTAATCAAGCACCTTGGCACGAAGGTCGGGGTTCTTAACAGGCCATGCGATTTCTATTCGCTTGTCCATATTGCGTGTCATGAGGTCTGCACTCGATAGATAAAGTTCCATCGTATCGGTGGGACCAAATCCATAAATGCGGCTGTGCTCAAGCAGTCGGCCAACAATAGAAACTACGCGGACATTCTCCGTTGCATTGGCAATATGCGGAAGAATGCAAGAGATACCACGTACCAGCAGCGTAATATGTACGCCTGCATTGGAAGCCTCAGATATCTTTTCGATGATCGATTTATCGGTAATCGAGTTGGTCTTGAAGAATAGTCCACAGGGTTGATGATGGCGTGCAAGCTCGATCTGCTTGTCGATGCCTGCAATAATGTTTTGTTTAATCTGCAATGGTGCAACCCAGAGTGTCTTATATGCGCGGGATGTTGATTCGAGCCCCATGTTATGGAAGAACTCCATTGCATCCTGGCCAAACGCTGGATCAGTCGTGATAAAGC
>DIDE01000035.1 GCA_002417975.1 Eggerthellaceae bacterium UBA5808 | reverse complement strand
ACTACGCCATACGTTGGTTTAAGTGCAACTACACCGCAGAACGCACCTGGCTGGCGGATCGATCCGCCGGTATCGCTTCCAAGCGTCAACGTGGTCATGCCGCTTGCAACTGCAGCAGCGCTTCCACCCGAAGACCCACCAGGGACACGATCGAGATCCCAAGGATTCTTAGTCGGACCAAACGCACTCGTTTCAGTCGATGATCCAAAGGCAAATTCATCCATGTTAAGTTTACCTAGAGGTAACGCCCCCGCATCAACAACCTTCTGTACGCATGTAGCAGTATAGGGGGATACATAGTTCTCAAGCATACGTGACGAGCAGGTCGTATGCGTTCCCTTGAGATTCATGTTGTCTTTGAACCCAACAGGCACACCTGCAAGTGGTTGTAGTGCATCAACATCGCCATGAGCAATCTTTGCATCAACTGCATCAGCAGCTTTATACGCAGCATCAGGTGTCATCTCCAAAAACGCATGGAGAGACGAGTCAATACGATTAACGCGATCAAATGCCTGATCAGCTATTTCGCGTGCAGTAAAATCCCCAGCACGCAATCCAGAATGAATTGTCGCAATAGTTTGACAGCCAAACTCCATTATTGGTCACCCCCAAGAATTGAGGGGATGAGAAAACTGCCGTCTTGCTGACGCGGCGCATTCGCAAGAGCCTGCTTCTGCGAAAAGCTTGGTTGAACAGTATCTTCGCGCATAACGTTGCTCAAGCCCCCGATTGGATGAAACGTCGGCTCGACACCGTCTAAATCATAGTCGGTAATAGGTTGAAGCGTATCCACAATCGCATTTAGATCGTCTGTCATCTGGGGTAATTCCTCATCAGTAAGGCCGATCCGCGTGTAAGTGGCAATAGCACGCACATCCTGTTCTGTCATATATTGTGTCATGGTGCTCCTTCATCGCGTGACCGATTTTCTTGCTACACCTGTGAATTCATCCGTACGGCTAACCCGCAAGAAGCTCGCATTCATCATAAAGTAGCCCGAGAGACGATCTTGCGCATGGCTCCAGGTCCATTTCTATCCTCACTATGATAGCAAACCAACCAGAAAACGTGGCACTATCCTCTGAGGAGTCACGAAGTCTCAACGCGATGACGACAAAGCATCGCAAAGGCAAAGCATATGAATGCGCCCAACGTCGCCCCGCACGTGTCAGTCGCCCAATCAGCAGGGTCGCACATACGACCAGGAACGAACAACTGGTGGATCTCATCAGTCACGCCATAACAGCTTGCAACGACTATCGCACATATAAGAGCATATTTCCATGTAAGCCGTCCGTGAAATGCATACGCAAGCAGAATGCCAAAGATCGTATATTCACAAAAATGTCCCACCGGCGAGACAGGATCATCGCACGGGCCAATAATCGAGCAGATTGCATTCGCAAGAAATACTTTGATAGATCCGAGTATGCCGCTGTCCATTTGAGATCCACTATGTGCTGACATGAAAAAGATAAGCGCTGCCCAGAGAACAACCAGAGCCCACCGACCCCACGTATGCCAAAATGTATTACACCGTGAAGTACCCGACGAGCTCTGCGCCTGCATTGGTAAATCCTGCGTTTGCTGTACCGAATCCTGCGTTTGTTTTGAACGCGCCTGCGCTATATGTAATTGCTGCTGCATGTCAGCCATACCCTTATGCGCTCCCAATCGTGCAATACGTTATAGTTTTCCTAGTGTATATCAGGCAGATATCTGTAAAGTCTAGCAGAAGAGCGCTACTGTTTTTGTTGTACACATCGAAAGAAGCCTCAAGATATGAACGAGCATCGATACATAGATCAGAGCTTCGATCCAGTTTTTGATAGTCGCTCCCGTGTCCTCATCCTTGGTTCATTCCCCTCTGTTGCATCAAGAGCGAATCACTTTTATTATGGCAATCCACGTAATCGATTTTGGCGCGTTATAGCAACTTGTACCAAAGAACGCATACCGCCAGATGGCGCAACGGCACAAGCAATTGCCATTAAAGAAAGATTGCTGCTCGATCATGGTATAGCGCTTTGGGATGTTGTAGCCAGTTGTACGATTAAAGGCAGTGCGGACAGTAGTATTCGCGACGTAAAACCTGCAGCACTCTCTCGCATCTTTGACGAAGCACATATAGAAGCTATCTTTGCCAATGGGCGAGCAGCCGAATCTCTTTATCGTCGTCATCTTGAACCGCAAACGAATCGACCAATTGTCGGGCTCCCGTCGACCAGCCCTGCTAATGCCGCATATCAACTCGATCGGTTGACCAATATATGGAGCAAAGCTCTTACGCCGTACCTCATTCTTTAAACGTTGTTATTGCGCTATGAGCACAACGCTGCCACAGCTGTTGCAGATGCAGTTGTTACTGCTGCTGTGGTTATTGCTACTACACTATTGCACCAGCAGATAATACATATGTTCCTACTTTTTACGTTCATATTTTTAAGCGCAGCGCCCTACCTATCACATAGGTTCACACGCAAGCTCAGCCGGAGATGCAACAAAACGATCAACGTAATAAAGAATAATCGCCGCTGATGTTGGCGTACACCGCTCCCCCTGCGCATGCTGCGACCAGACAGGAATACCCTGATCAAGTAACACCTTAGTTGCAGGAGCAGGAATCGAAAGCGTTCCGTGCGCGCAAGTGATGAACCCCTTTCCCACCTGGACAGGCGTTGCAACAACTAAATCAGGGTCAAGTACATGCATAGCAATCGCCGTGCATATGGTCGATGCAATCGATTCGCGATTTCCTACCTCATGAAAGTGCGTCTGATCAATAGAGCAACCGTGCACGTGGGCTTCTGCATGAGCAAGCACATCATATATTGCGCATACGTCAGCGCATACGTCTGGTGGAAGCGAACAATTATTCATGCAGGAAACAATATCCTGTACATGAGCATAATGGTCATCAAGTACCAACGAATCCATCACATGATGCACTCGTTCTTGCTCATCGCTTGATAATGCAGACAGCACCGCAGAACACACCGTCTGACGCGTTGCATCATTCGTTATATCAAGCTTGAGTGTTGTCATGCAATGTCCCCTTTTGTGCAACATGATCAATCAGTGCTGCTTGATACCCTGCACCAAACCCATTGTCGATATTGACGACCGATACACCACTTGCGCATGAATTAAGCATTGCAAGCAATGCCGTAAGTCCATGAAAAGCAGCTCCATAGCCCACGCTTGTTGGAACCGCAATAACAGGACAGGAAACGAGCCCCGCAATCACACTTGGGAGTGCGCCTTCCATTCCTGCAACCGCAACGATAACTTGTGCGTGTTCAAGCTCTTCTTCGTGATCAAACAGGCGATGAATTCCCGCAACGCCCACATCAAAAAGACGGCATGTCGAGCACCCAAGTGCCTCAGCAGTTAATGCCGCTTCCTCAGCGATAGGAAGATCACTTGTTCCTGCAGCAGCAACAACAACAGTACCATCACCATCGGGCTTAGGCATGGATCCAACCAATCCTATACGAGCACGCTGACGATAATCGAGTGGAACATTTTGAGCCACTTCATCGGCTTTTTCTTGAGATAACCGCGTGATAAGCACCAATGATTGTCCAGACTGAAGCATGCTCAAACAAATAGCTGAGATTTCGGCAGCTGTTTTGCCTTCTCCAAAAATAACCTCCGATACACCTTGACGCAGCCCTCGTTGCGTATCAACTTTTGCAAATCCAAGGTCAACCGTTGCAGGAGTTGCAAGCTGCTGTTCGGCTTCCTCTGGCGAGAGAGACCCCGAGGCTACTTCATCAAGAAGGTGTAAGAGATCGCGCCTATCCACTGTCAATCATCCCTTTTAGTGTAAGAAATCAATCGATCACGTCGCGCGCATCACATTTCGTTTATTGATCGTGCCGAGTGCGAACCTCATGTAGCGCTTCTTTGGTAATGCGCGTACCCTGAGGCACATCGATTGCATAACATGAAAAACTCTCTTTATCAGCAAACGGCAAATTCCATCTACGTGCAATCGCGCGCACCATTGGTTTTGTCAGTCCCGCCTCGCGCAGAGGAGAAAGAACTTGCAATTCGCTGAGCGTACGCGCTCCAGGACGATGCGCTAAATCATCGCTTGCATTCGTCCCATCAAATAGCAAATCTCGGCCTTTTTCCTGCATATGAAAGATAATCGTGCCAAAGATAAGCCGTTTGCACCAGTAGCACCGTTCAGAGGTGTTCTCGCATATTTCATCATGCGAAAGGATATCAACAGGAATGTTCGTAAAGTTAATACCCGCACATCGCGCAACCTCCTCCGCTTCTTTAGCATCAGCAGGATTCTGAAATGCAGTAGTAACCATGACTCCGTACGTTTCGACTCCCGCACGCGCAAATGCATGTGCAAGCAGCGAAGAATCACAGCCACCAGAAAGCGCTATAGTTGCGGGGCAGTTGCCTTCGACATCAGAGCAAATTGTCGTAAGCAAACGATCGATAGCGGCATCGATGTCTAGGGTGCTCTCATTAGCACACTGATCAGGCATATCCGATATGTTTCTATCGGTCGGTATATTCATCTGTCATCCTTCGAACTGTTGGGTGGCTTCTTGTAGGTGATTAATTATATCAATATGCTGTGGACATACATCTTCGCATTGGCCACATTCAATACATGACGATGCGGGATGATCCATTGCGTTCCAATTGTAATTTTCTTGAGCACGGTGCCTGTCACCATATAGTGACAGAATATTCAGTGATGCAAGCGCTGCAGGTATCGCAACTCCCTGAGGACAGCCCTTCATACAGTACCGGCAATCGGTACAAGGGATCATGGGCAAGCTTGCAAGGCGTTTCCGCGCTTGGACAATAGCCGCTTGCTCGGTTGCATTCAGCGGAGTGAAATCGCGAAGGATGCTGCAATTCTGGTTCATCTGCGCAGTATCCGACATACCTGAGAGCACGGCAAGAACACCAGGAAGCGATGCCGCAAAGCGCAAACACCACGAAACGAGCGATGCTGATGGATCTGCATCTCTTAATGGAGCAACTACATCATCACGTAGCTTAAGCAGCGATCCACCTTTTACCGGCTCCATGATCACCACAGGTTTATGATGCGCTCGTGCAACTTCGTAGCAACGTCGCGATTCGATCTGAGGATCATCCCAGTCTGCCCAATTAATCTGCAATTGGACGAAATCAACATCTGGATGCGCTTCAAGTACCTTTTCCAGAGCATCAGCTTTATCATGAATCGAAAAACCAATATGGCGGATAAGTCCTTTACGCTTCATTTCTTTAACAAAGTCCCATATGCCATACGTTTCAAAAAGCGCCGTACGCGTATCGCCTAGATTATGCAAAAGGTAATAATCAAAGTAACCCGCACCTGTACGATCCAGTGATTCCTGGAACTGGTGCTTGGCCTCATCTGCACTCTTTGCAGACCAAGCCGCTAATTTTGTAGCAAGCTGAAATTGATCGCGCGGATAGCGATCAATAAGAGCTTCTTTGATTGCTGTTTCTGAATGTCCATCATGATAGACAAATGCCGTATCAAAATAGGAAAATCCCGCATTCAAAAACGTATCGACCATTTGTTTGAGCTGGTCAACATCAATATGCTTCTGGTCACCTTCGCCACATTGAGGAAGACGCATCAGACCGAACCCAAGCTTTTTATTATCCAACGTACGTTCCATAGCAGTCACCTCATTACCTTTCTGGCATAATCCTTTTCGTACAAAAATCTGTCGTGCGATCTAGACGTTAAACTTGAAATGCATGATGTCGCCATCTTGAACGACATAGTCTTTGCCCTCTTGGCGTAACTTTCCTGCGCTACGGCATCCAGCTTCTCCGTCGAGCTCTGAATAATCATCAAAGCTTGCCGTCTCGGCCTTAATGAATCCACGCTCAAAATCGGAGTGGATAACGCCTGCAGCTTGCGGAGCCTTTGCTCCAATTGCTACCGTCCATGCACGAGATTCGGTTTCGCCACTCGTAAAGAAACTCTGAAGACCGAGCAGGTGATACGCTTCTCGAACAAGACGAGCAAGACCGCTCTCTGTAAGTCCGAGTGCATCAAGATACTCTTTAGCTTCGGCAGGGTCTAACTCAGAAAGATCAGCCTCTACTTTTGCACAAATAGGCACCGGATCAGTTCCGTCGATCTGGGCGACAGGTTTGTCGAGCGCATCCTCATCAACATTAGCAATGTAAAGCATTGGTTTCATCGTCAGTAAATGAAGGTCGTACAAACTTTCGCGCTCATCATCGGTTAAATCGAGCGTGCGTGCACGATGCCCCTCATTAAGTCCAGCAGCGACTTTTTGCGCTGTTTCATAGCGCAGCTTTAAGGACTTGTCGCGCTTAGCTTCTTTTTCCAAACGATCCATGGCTTTATCGATCGTTGCCATATCGGCAAGAATGAGCTCTGTCTTAATCGTTTCAACATCGCTTGAAGGATCAACTGTTCCTGCTACATGGACAACATCGGGATCACTAAAGAATCGTACGACCTCGCAGATTGCGTCCGTTTCACGAATATTAGCAAGGAATTGGTTGCCGAGTCCTTCACCCTTTGATGCACCAGCAACAAGTCCAGCAATATCAACGAATTCGACCGTCGCAGGCACGATGCGTGCTGGGTGATCAATTTCGGCTAATCGATCAAGACGACGATCAGGAACAGGGACAATGCCTACATTGGGTTCGATGGTAGCAAAAGGATAGTTAGCAGCAAGTCCCCCTTTGCTGGTCAAAGCCGTGAAAAGGGTGGATTTTCCAACATTAGGAAGTCCGACGATGCCGATAGAAAGCGACATTACAACTCCTTTGAACGTGTAAACGTAGTAATTAATCAAACATGATAACTTCTTATATGGCTTCATCATACAAGAAGAGCGGCTCCATCATCCAGAGACGATGGAGCCATTCCACGTAGATGATGCATCTATCATAGGCTGATAATGCCCATCGTGTTAAGTACATATGAAACTAAAATTGTTACGACAAAAACAGGGGCAATGTACTTAGTCATTACAACGAAAAGCTTCTTGCCCTTAAATTCAGACGATTGCTCGACCTCGTCAATAATAGTCTTAGGCTTAATCACATACCCAACGAACAGACAGGTGAGCAGCGAGACAATCGGCATAAGAATCGTATTAGAGATAAAGTCGAAGAAATCGAGCAGCTGATCATCTCCGTAATTGCCTATGCCAAATAACGAATACATAAGGTCCACGTTGAGCAATCCGTTATAGCCCGCATCAACGAGCACACCGAGTGCGCCAATAATAATAGTGACTGCGACGATTGCTCGCCTTCGCGTCACATGGAATGCATCAGCGATAATAGACACACACGCCTCAAAAAGCGATATAGCGCTCGTTAAGGCCGCGGCAAATACCAAGGCGAAAAAGATGAATCCGATAACATTGCCTGCCGCACCCAAGTTCTGAAAGACCTGCGGAAGCGCACCAAACATCAAGCTTGGTCCAGCTTTAGCCGAAACAGCATCCGCACTGCCACTTACAGCAAACGCTGCAGGGATGATCATCGTTCCTGCAAGGAATGCAATCAGCGTATCGAATACTTCAATGTAGCGAACCGATTGCTCCAGATCCTCACTCTTTTTAAAGTATGATCCGTAGGTGACCATAATGCCCATTGCAAGCGACAGACTAAAGAACATCTGCCCCATTGCCGCAACAACAAGATTGAGCGAAAACTTTGAAAAGTCTGGGATAAGAAAATACGCCAAACCATCCATAGCACCTGGAAGCGTCAGCGAATACCCCGTGATGACAATCGCTAAGACAAATAGCGCAATAACAAGTACCTTGCTCACACGTTCGATGCCCTTTTGAACGCCTAAAGCGATAACGAGTACAACCAACAAGATAAAGAGTAACAACCACAAAAATGTCTCGTTGTTCTGCAAAATGAAACTCGAAAAATACGTAGGATCAGCGATTACCGATGCTGGTTCGGTCAAATAGGACACCATGTATTTGGTAACCCACGCACCGATTAAGCAATAATACGGCGTAATAATAAAAGGCACCACGCTTGCAAGGATACCGATAATCGCATATTTTTTCCCGAAGCTCGAGAATGCACCAATAGTACTTAGCCCCGTTTTACGACCAAGAGCTGATTCAGCCATCATCAGCGCATAGCCAAATGTTACAACGAGAATAATGTATACGAGGAGGAACGCTCCTCCACCATATTTAGCTGCTAAGTAGGGGAAACGCCACAGGTTTCCCAAACCGATCGCACTTGCTGCGGTCGCAAAAATAAAGCCCCATTTGCCTGTCCAGGCTGAGCGCTGGGCACTTCCGGCAATTTTCATGCTATTTAACCTCCTGCTTTGTGTAACTTTTGAAAGTATAACTGTTTAGTAACAATTACGCTTCGTGAAGCTCCGTAAACGGGGGTATTTCCTTAAAGTCGCTACGTTCAGTTTCACAAAGACATTGATAGTTTTAGTAAGGAGCGTCGGTGAATTAACGTAAGTTTATTAGAGATGAAACAGTCAAACCGATCGCATGCAGTATCATATACGCATTGTATTTAACACGAAGGAGCAACGCCTATGTGCGGTATCTGCGGATTCACCGGCGCGACCAGTGCCGATGCATCTATCCTAAAAAATATGTGCGACATTATGGCACACCGTGGCCCCGACGGAGAGGGCCAATACCTTGCCGACGGCATCGCATTTGGACACCGTCGTCTTTCACTTATCGATCTCAAGGGCGGCAATCAGCCTATGGTCCGCGAGACTGGCGAACAATCAAGCATCGTATCAAGCCCTGCAGCGCAAGACGGTATGCCTTTCACTTCGGGAGAATATGCGATTGTGTTCAATGGAGAAATCTATAACTACCGCGAGCTGCGCGAAGAACTCCAAAAAGACGGCTGGTCATTTACGACCACCTCTGGTACCGAAGTGCTCCTCGTTTCTTATCTTGCATGGGGAGAAGATCTTCTTCAGCGTGTGCGTGGTATGTTTGCCTTTGCCATTTGGAATCGCTCAACCAAAGAACTATTCTGCGCACGCGACTTTTTTGGAATTAAGCCGTTCTACTACACAATGGCTAACGGCCATTTCATTTTCGCATCAGAGATCAAATCCATTCTTGAACATCCTGCATACCATCGCGAGCTCAATGAAGAAGCTCTTGACCAGTATCTGTGCTTCCAGTTTTCGGCATTGCCCGAAACATTCTTCAAGGGAATCTTTAAACTTGATCCTGCGCACAGCTTAACGGTGCACGCTGATGGGACCATGGAAAAAAAGCGCTATTGGAAACCGACGTACGATTTTGATACGACCAGAAGTTTCGAAGACACGGTTAACGAAATCGATGCCGCAATGGAAGATTCTGTTCGCTATCACATGGTTGCCGACGTCGAAGTAGGATCATTCCTCTCAAGTGGCATTGATTCGAGCTACCTTACTGCAGACCTTAACAAGCAGAGTGACCGCATTAAGACATTCACCGTGGGATTTTCTGAGTACTCTGGCGAGCGCGATGAGATCAGTTGGGCTAAAGAACTTTCCGATACCCTGCACATTGAGAACAATTCACGTGTCATTACCGAAGACGACTTCTGGAAGAGCCTTCCCCGTATGCAGTGGCATATGGACGAACCGTCAGCTGATCCCAGCGCCGTTGCACTCTACTTTGTAGATGCCGAGGCATCGCGCAAGGTTAAGGCTGTTCTTTCGGGCGAAGGGGCAGACGAACTCTTTGGTGGCTATAAAATTTATCAGACACCTTTTGCTAATCAGAAACTTGCCTGGTGCCCTAAAGGACTTCTTCACGGAGCTTCGAGCGCATTCCGTTCGCTTCATCTGCGCGGTGCAAACTATCTTGAGCGTGCAAGCGAAACGGTCGAAGATTGGTACTATACCAACGCAAATGGTGTAGCGTTCTCCCCTGCTGAGCGAGCTCGTCTTCTTAAGCATCAAGCGACAACCGTTACGCCGCAGCAATTAACGGCACCTGTATATAAGGATGTTGCCGACCTAGATGAGACAACACGTATGCAATATCTTGACCTCAACTTTTGGCTCATCGGTGACATCTTGCTCAAGACCGACAAGATGGCTATGGCTCATTCGCTGGAAAGCCGTGTCCCCTTCCTCGATAAAGAGGTATGGAATGTAGCGCGCACAATTCCTACGTGCTACAAGACAAACTCTGACCAAACAAAGATCGCTCTGCGCCAAGCTGCTAAACGAGTAATTCCTAAAGACTGGGCCGAAAAGGAAAAACTCGGATTCCCTGTCCCGCTTAAGTTATGGCTTCGCCAGGACCGTTATTACAAACTCGTACACGATTGGTTCACAAGCGAAGAAGCTCAAAAGTTCTTCAATGTCGAAATGCTTATCGACTTATTGGATGAGCATAAGCGAGGCGATCGCGATAACTCACGTAAGATCTGGATTATCGCTATGTTCCTGATGTGGTATCGCATCTACTTTGTGGATCGGAAAGTTCCCGAAAAACAAGCGATCTAAATGTGCAACTAGGCTTGAATATTTGAGCTGCTGAATCGATGAGCATTTGAGCAGTTGCACGCTGACAGTTGTCGCATAGGTTAAGTCAATTATGTAAGCGCATCCAAAGACTGATAGCGAATGCTCTCGATAGCGAACGCTCCCTAGGATTTGATTCTAGGGAGCGTTTATTTGTTCTGACGTACAGATCGGATAGAAGCCGCTTATGCGAGTTTGTTCACATCAACTGCCGACAGATGCCCTTCGGCATCTTCAAACACAACAAGACGCCCATCCCTTGACGTGTATACACACTGAAAGTGCGATGGCGACTGTTTGAGTGTACGTGCCACTTCGGCAGACGCATCAGCAATTCGATCGTCACGTGTATCGTCCGCTTCCTTGTATTGCAGCTTCTGATCAACCGTATGGGATTCGAATGCTTGATCAGTTTGAGACTCAGACTCTTGTTTGATTTCAGATTGGGGTTGAGACTCGGGCTTGAGCTCGGATTCTAATTCAACCTGGTGCTCGGACTCTTGCCAAAGGTGACAATCAATCTGTGCCTGCGTATCTTTAGGTCCGGTTGCTTGCTCGGTCTCTAAACCCTTTGTTTCACTGTTTGGTGCCGATTCAGCTATTATCTGATCGACCGGCTCGTTCAAGGACGGTGCAGGCTTATTTTCTTTATCAATCAGAGACTGTTTTTCTTCACGCTCACGCTGTTTAAGGTTATTGATGCACTCCACCAACAATGGGTCCATCGGCTCATCTGCTGGCACTGACGAAGATGTAGAGGGATCAGAATCCTGATTGTCGTTCTCGACAGCATTCCCGACACTGCTCTTACCATCGTTTGCAACGTTTTTATCGATTGCATTCTCGACATCAGTTTGAACATCATCGGATTCGACGACGTCTTCGACATCTTCTTCATCGTCAGCCTGCTCGCAACTAGAAAAATACGAAACAGCCTCATGCTCGGTCATACTTCCCTCATCGGGTCCAACTTCCGAAATTACAACGTGCTCATTTGCATGAGTTGCTGTATTGCCGGCGTCTAGCGTATCCGCAATGCGTGCTGCATTTGACGTGTCTGCAGCATCTGATATATCTAACGAATCTGCAGTTGCACGTTTACCTGCTGCACTTGATGTGTCATCAGCACTCGCAGCGCGTGGCGCATCCACCGTTGATGTATCTATAACGCTGGATACGCTTGGCGCATCTACTGCATTTGGCATATCTACAGCGCTTACTACATTTACAGCGCTTGCGGTACCAGCAGCATCCAACGAATCCGTAGCCTCCGTTGCATTTGGCGTATCTGCAGTACTTACTGCATCCGCAATATCAGATACGCCTTTCAACTTAGAGAACTTGCCATGCCCGCGAGGAATCACAACAGGAATAGGCTCTTCAGAATGGTCACTTGGGCCATTGAAGAACGCCGCAACTTCATCAGATTGAGCATTCTCTTGAGCCCATTTAGGCAAACTCTCAAACGGAAGCGTATGCTCTTTTTCTTTTGGAGGTACAGGAGCAATCTTTCCTGATAAATCCAGCGGATTGCACTGAGGAATCGGAGCAGTATCTTCAGCCTCAAACGATGCGACAGTCGATGAAACATCCGTATCATTGGAATTCTCATCAGCAGCCTTTTCAGAAGCAGTATTACTGTCGCCGGATAAAGGAAGCGACGGTATTGCGCCCGTAGTCTCACCGCACTTCTTCACGGTTACCGTATCACTCACATTTTGAACGAACGTTTTATTAGAATGTGCAAGCGTATCTAATTCCTGGAGGAGCCGATAATCATCAGGTGTTGGAGAAGGTTCACGCTGAAGAATTGTTACAATCTCTTCGACACGACTCCAAGCTTGCATATCTATGGTCAGAGCATCAGAGATTTTGTCAATATCAGGAGAAGCTGCATTATCAGTTTCTTGCTGCTTGGGCTCATCGTTACGCTTTTTTCTTCCTAACATAGTATCAGCCCTCCTTCTTCTGTATTGCCGTACCTCGTATTATATCCAGACGGGAATATTAGCCAATGGATATGTAAATCATGCACCAGATCAGTCTCATAATGAGCACATAAGGAGACAAGGTACGACTACATGGTACAACATAGTCCGTTTTCCTCTTAATATATCACGTGCCAGAAAACCAAACCTTGGGCGGGAGCCTTTTCGCCAGCAGCAGAACGATTTCGTGCCTCAAGCACTTCTTTCATCCAATAAGTATCTTTTCGGCCCCGGCCGATAGGAATTAATGATCCAACAATGGTCCGAATCATTGAATGCAAAAACGCTGTACCAATGATCGTTACTATATAGTATTCTTCGCCTGCTATGGTGCGCTTATCGACATGTGCATCGATTATTTCCCGTGTTGTCGACTTGCCAACGGCAGACGCAGCAACACAGAAGCTTTTAAAATCGTGGATTCCAATCAGCACATGCACCGCCTGATCCATTGCGGCGCAATTAAGCGGACCAACCACATGCCAGCAAAAATCATGCATCACCAATGGTTGAGAATCACCGCAATGAATTGCATAACGATACTCACGAGATACTGCATTAAAGCGAGCACTAAATCCCTGGGGCTTTTTTTCCAACTCACGAATCGAAATTGCATCGTGCGTCAATGCGTCCAAGGAACGCCGCAACCTTTCGAGGTCGCGTCCATCGAGTTCCTCATCATCAAGGTCAAAGCTCACCACCTGACCAAGCGCATGTACGCCCGCATCAGTTCGCCCAGCACAAACAGTATCAATGGGGCGATGGAACAACAGCTCAAGCACGCGTTCAATGTCGCCTTGGACAGTCGGAACATCGCCTTTTTGGCGAGCAAACCCGCAAAATGGCGCCCCGTTATATCCAACTTTAAGAGCAAGCGTAGCCATTACGATGCGGCACTCCAAACACGACGACCAAAGAGATGCTCAAGCTCCGAGAAGAGCGCACGATTGTGCGTATCGATGGTCATCGGCAATTCAGCACGGAATTTACGTCCGTCAGATTGGGCAACCATGAGCACAACACCGTCGCGCCCTGGATAGCGCTTGAGAATTCTCGTTAGCTGCGACGCATTTGACGAAGACATATCGTGCTGAGGAATGCGCAGCTCCATCGTACGAGGAGCAGCCTCATCAGATGGGTCATCCAGCTCGATAGGCTCAACTTCAAATGCAATAATTTGAGCTCCTCGATCCTGCACCTCAAAGCGACCCTTAACTTTAACGATCGCATCTTCGACAATACACGAGCTAAAGTCCTCGTACTTAAAGCAGATGGCATCAACGTGCCCCGTCACATCTTCAAGCGTGAACGTTGCCATAAGCGTTTGACGTTTAGTACGTTTCGTTGCAACATTCGAGATCATACCCGCAAACGTCGCATTCTTAATATCGTGCGTTCGCTCAGCCAAATCGCCCAAACGAAACTTCGATATATGCGAGAGTTGCTTCATATACGGACGAAGTGGATGATCGGACACGTAAATCTTTAAGATCTCTTTTTCGTAGGCAAGCTTTGTGCGCTCATCCCATTCGATGCCATCTGGTGGTGGCACCTCTTCTGAGAATCCTGCATCGGCAGCATCCTCTTCTCCAAACAGATCCCCCAGCGACATCTGACCGCTATCGTGATCTTTCTGCATCTTTGCTGCATGATCAAGAAGCGGCGTCTCGTCGATAAAATACATAAGTTGCTTGCGCGTGTATCCTGTCGAATCAAATGCACCAGCCTTGATCAACGCTTCGAGCGTTTTGCGATTGTAGCAACGCGAATCAAGACGATTAACAAAATCGTGAAGACTCGAGTATGCTCCGCCACGCTTACGCTCTTCAATCATCGCTTCTGCAACTTTTTCGCCGACACCACGAACACCTGCAAGGCCAAAACGAATGCCTTCATCAGTCGGCGTAAAGTCGAGATTGGAGCTGTTGACATCTGGTGGGAGTACATGGATCCCCGATGAATTACAGCTTGCAATATAGTGAATAAGTTTATCGTTACTGCCCATATAACTCGACAGTACTGCAGCCATAAAATCATTCGGATAGTGTGCCTTCAGATACGCCGTACGCATAACAATAACGGCATATGCAGCTGAATGCGACTTATTGAATGCATACTGAGCAAACTTCTCTGCATCAGACCAAATCTTTTGTGCGATCTCTAGAGAATATCCGTTTGCTACAGCGCCATCGTTCCAGTCAGATTCCAGAGCCTTCATGACTTCCAGGCGCTTATGACCCATGGCCTTACGCAGCTTATCAGCCTTACCAGCTGAGAATCCGCACATCGCCATTGAGATCTGCATCAACTGTTCCTGATAAACGATCGTTCCATACGTTTCTTTGAGAATGGGACGAAGTCGATTATCGTAATATACGATTGGTTTTTTACCTTGGACACGATCGACATAATCATCGACGAAGCCATTCTGCAGTGGGCCTGGTCGGTTCAGAGCGATCGATGCAACAATGTCGCTAAACTGATGCGGCTTCATTCGGGCAAATAAACTTACGTACAGCGCACTTTCGACCTGGAACAGACCATCCATGTTGCCGTTACACATCAAATCAAACGATTTAGGATCATCCATGGGGATGTCGTCAACTTTGATATCAACCCCAAAGCGTTCCTTAATATTTGCACATGCTCGACTGATCACACCGAGCGTACGCAGACCAAGAAAGTCCATTTTGAGCAAGCCAAGTTCGGGCGTATAGTGACCGTCGAACTGAGTGATGATGCCGCCACCCTTAGTATCACGCTTTACGGGAACATGGTCACTCATTGGATCTCGGCAAATGATGGTCGCACACGCGTGCACGCCCTCACCACGGATCTGCCCCTCAATGGAATGAGCAGCATCTATAACAGCTTTTGCATCGGGATCGGTGTCATAAGCCTTTTTAAAGTCAGGATTATTAGACAGCGCATCATCGATAGTGACGCCAAGTTCGTTGCCGATCAATTTGCACAGGCGGTCACCAACGCCATAGGGATAATCGAGGACGCGCGCCGCATCGCGAACCGCATTTTTAGCCTGCAATTTGCCGAAAGTGATAACACCAGAAATATGATCTTCGCCGTAGACATCGCGAACATGATCAATAACGTCTTGGCGATGGGCATCGTCGAAGTCAACATCGATATCAGGCATCTCGACACGTTCTTCTGAAAGAAAACGTTCGAACAGTAAGCCATTCTCCAACGGATCAAGATCGGTAATTCCCAGCGCATATGCAACGATAGAACCTGCAGCCGATCCACGGCCAGGTCCTACACCGATGCCGTTATGCTTTGCCCACTGAATGTATTCTTGAACAATCAAAAAGTATGCAGGGAATCCCTGTTTGATAATGACATGAGCCTCGTGCTCATAGCGCTTTACTACATCATCAGGAAGCGTTTCTCCATAGCGATTATGAAGTCCGATATCGCACTTCTTCTTAAAATATGAAACTTCGGTCTCGCCTTCGGGCAGCGGGAACTTAGGCAAAACAGACGTACGCTCAAGCTCCACATTACATTTTTCGGCAAGCTCAACCGTGTTGTCACACGCTTCGGGATAATCCTTGAGCGCAGCACGCATTTCGTCTTCGGTTTTCATATAGAACTGGTCGTTACAAAACTTCATACGGTTGGGGTCGTTCATCGTCGAACCCGTGCCGATGCACAGCATGAGATCCTGAGCCTTCGCGTCTTCTTGGCGTAGGTAGTGGAAGTCGTTTGTTGCAATCGTTTTGAGACCAAGCTCATGTGCAATTCTATTGAGCTGTTCATTGAGCTCAGGCTGCGTATGACCAGCATCGGTAACAACGCCTTGGTTCTGCAATTCGATATAGAAATCGCCCGGTTCAAAGGCATCTGCTAGACGTTTAGCCCAATCGCGTGCATCGTCATACTGGAGCGAATCTAACAAACGCGGCACAATACCTGCAATACAGGCAGTCGTTCCGATAATGCCTTTAGAATAACGCTTGAGCATCTCATACGTTGTCCGAGGCTTGTAGTAAAAATTATCTACATGAGATTCGGAGACAAGTTTTATAAGATTGTGGTATCCCTCATCAGTTTTTGCAAGAAGAACCATATGAAAGAGCTTCGGTTTACCGTGACGTTTAAGCTCATCATCCGGCGTAAAATAGACCTCACAGCCATAGATCGGCTTGACCTTTTGTCCCGTCTCTTTTTCAAGCGATGCACAGGCCTCAGCCAATTCAGGAACGCCGCTCATTACACCATGGTCCGTAATTGCAACCGCAGGCATCCCCAGGTCAGCAGCGCGTTTTACCATATCTTTGATATGGGTTGCTCCATCGAGAAGAGAATACTCTGTATGATTGTGCAAATGGACGAATGCCATATTCGCTCCCCCGAATCTATGCTTACACGTGAACTACCAAATGCTGACATTTCTTTCAACGTTTCTTTCATCCACCATGATACCGCAAGCAGATACTGCGCTGGAGAATCCACGGGAGTTCTGTGAAAGATTCACGAGACACGGCTAAGCTAACCGATGGCACAACGAAATCCGCGGGACTTCTGTGAAAGATTCACGAGACGAATCCTATATGTCTATTATGGAATAGCATATGAATGGTAACGCGTGTTAAACGATGAGCACTATGCCCAATGAATGTAAACGCATGAGTGCACGCTTAAACGTTAGGTACAATTGTTCACACGCTTACGAGCGAAAAAAGCAATCTGAGCGTTTGATATAAGAGTGCGATTGTTTAAACGCTTATGTACGGCTCAAACGCTTATGTACGATTAACAAAATATATGCCCATAAACATTTTAAACGAAAGGCTTTCTTTATCCCCCATGGCAACGTATCTATCAAATACCATGTTCTCAATCACGACATTTCCGCTTCTTTCCCTCATATGTACCTTGCCTTATATGATCTATGAATATCGGCGTTTTGGATCCATCCCTTTTTGGAAAACATTTGCTGTGTACGCTTTTTTGTTTTATATCACAACGGCGTACTACATGGTTATTCTTCCGCTTCCAGCCGATCATACGATCGTCTATTCTTATGCCCAAACGCCCCAGCTTGTCCTCGGAAACTGTTTTACTGAAATAGCCGAAACTACATCGTTTTCGCTGATGGATCCCTCCACATGGATCCCAACGCTCAAGGCACCCGACGTTTATGAACTTCTATTCAACCTCATACTGACTGCGCCGTTAGGAATCTTTCTGCGTTATTTTCTTCATCGCCCTTGGTGGCAAACGCTCATCATTGCAGGCTTAACCGCGCTCTTCTTTGAATGTTCGCAGCTCAGCGGTCTATTCGGCATCTATGCCCATCCGTATCGTCTCTTTGATGTAGATGATCTGTGGTCCAACACTTTAGGCGTCATGATAGGTTTTTGGTTGGAAAAACCGCTCTGTCGTTTTCTTCCCGATATTAACGAAATCAATGAACAAGCGATCGAGCGCAGTAGTGTATACACAAGTTTTACCCATCGACTTCTTGCATTCTTTATCGACTGTGTCTGCGCTGGTGCACTAAGCGTTATCATCCACTCATTTATTCCAGAATATAACGATGACCTTGCATGGCTAGAATCAATAACTGTCGCTTCCGTATTGGTCTTTATGTTGCTTCCATCGCTTCTACGTGGTGCAACACCAGGTCAAAAAATCTGTTATCTAAGAATTGTGCGCCCCGACGGAACACGCGCACGATGGTATCAAATATGCGCCCGCTACGGTGTCCTTGTAGGTATAGCCGCGCTTGTACCTCTCTGGTTGCTTAACCTACTTCCAGACGAAATAAGCTCGACAATGAACGCACTCTTTCATGGCTGCATAATAGGTTATTACGTTGTTTGGATAAGCACGATCATTGTCCGTGCACTACGATCAGCTGCACATCATCCATTCATTTTGCTAAGCGGGATTATGAGCAACACACGCGTTATGTCGCTCTCTCAAATTCGCCGTAAGCAATCTGGCGAAGAAGGAGCAGGGCATATTCCCGGCGGAACTATCAACGACGTAGATGATACAAACAGCATACGAGGACTCCATGGCGATGTCGTTGACGGCAATTCTATCGATGGAGCCATCCACATTAATGAATCCAATGGCGATGCTGATAACGGGATCGCTCCTCACGATCAAAGTGGCTTTTCCGATCAGACCGCCCGCCACGATAAGACCGTCTTTCATAATCCTATAGGAAAACATTCAGCTGAGCGTTCGACCGATTTTACAATTCCCCGAGGGAAGCACAAACGTAACTGATCGATTGTTATTAGCACTGGTAAAGAAGCACGCACCCGAACAGTAGCGTAAAGAACAAACATAACGGATCGATTGTTACTTGCGTGCTATTAGTACTGCTGCTTTTACTTTTACTATTGCTGTTGCTAACGTGACGGATGTAATGCAAGCACGTTAATGTACCCCACGATAGCGACGAATAGGAAGCAAGTATGATGTATGGTGAATACGCTATCAGCATGACACGAATGTAACTCAAGCTTGGTGAATGCGTTACCAGTATGATGCGTCTACAGTGCAAGTACGTTGACTTACTCCACGATAGCGACAACTAGAATGCAATCACGGTGAATACGCTATCAGCATGACACGAATGTAGCTCAAGTTTGGTGAATGCAAGGCAATCGAAGAGGAATGTAGTGCGAACATGACGGAATGTCTAACCGATAACAGATAAGTGCCGAAACGCGCTATTTTTTCGCCCTTATAGTGTCGGTCACATCGAGAATCCTATAGGTCGCGGCGTTCATCAGGTGTTATGGAGGCGTTTTACCTATTGTCTAAAGTCAAAAAACGCGAATCGTGCATTAATTGCCATTTTGGGTCCATATTTTTGTTGCTTGAGACCAATTGTCAAAGCGAGGCGGCAATTATTCGATAAGCTTCATTCAGAAGTGATGCAGGGGTGACATATAGGATGCAGATAGAGCAAACAAAAGATCGGTGATGCAAACTATCTGCATCACCGATCTTTTAATCACCAACGATTAACGCTGACGTATGTTTGCCACGTAGAACCTATTGCTGTTGAGCAGCGCTCTCCTGAACCTGGCACCAGTCCAGATCCTTTTTGAGCATCTTAACCTTAAGATCGTCTCCTTCGGCCTGCTCGATAGCGGACGTGATCGAAGAGGTACGCTCCTTGACCGCATTCGCATCGATGTCCTCAACGGCGACGGCGCGATCAGCAAGAACGATTACCTTTTCACCGTTCACCTGCACGTAGCCACCCTGGATCGCAAAGCGCTGTGCTGTGGAACCCTCGCCCTCAAACAGACGAACAGATCCATCAGCAAGCGTCGAGACGAGCGGAGCATGATGCTCCAAAAAGCCCATCTCGCCCTCGATACCGGGCACTACGACCATGGAGCACTCCTTTGAAGCAAGCTTCTTGGTCGGCGTGACAATGTCGCAGGTTAAAGTAGACATCGTTATTCGCCCTTCTTCTTAAGCTCTTCGTAGGCGGCATAAACGTCGTCGATGGAGCCCTTGTAGCGGAAGCACTGCTCAGGGATCTCATCGCACTTGCCTGCGAGGATATCAGCGAACGAACGGACGGTGTCATCCATCTTGACGTAAATTCCGGGGTTACCCGTGAACTGTTCAGCAACATGGAACGGTTGACCAAGGAATTGCTGGATCTTACGTGCACGGCTTACCGTGAGCTTCTGCTCTTCGGTCAATTCATCGATACCCAAAATTGCGATGATGTCTTGTAGGTCCTTGTAGTTCTGCAGGATCTGCTGAACACCTTCAGCGACACGGTAATGCTCCTCGCCAACGATCGAAGGATCGAGAGCACGGCTCGTCGATTCCAGAGGGTCAACAGCAGGATAAATACCCAACTCAGCGATAGAACGGTTAAGAACCGTCTTAGCGTCAAGGTGCGTAAATGTCGTTGCAGGAGCAGGGTCAGTCAAGTCGTCGGCAGGTACATATACAGCCTGTACGGACGTAATTGATCCAACGTTGGTCGAAGTAATACGTTCCTGCAAGTCGCCCATTTCCGTAGCAAGCGTTGGCTGATAGCCAACAGCGGAAGGCATACGACCAAGCAGAGCGGATACTTCGGATCCAGCCTGGGTGAAGCGGAAGATGTTGTCGATGAAGAGCAGCACATCCGGCTTGGCACCATCGCGGAAGTACTCGGCCATGGTCAGGCCGGACAGCGCGAGCCGGAGACGCACCCCCGGCGGCTCATCCATCTGCCCGAAGACCAGCGCGGTCTTATCCAGCACCCCGGCAGCCCCCATCTCATTGATGAGGTCATTGCCCTCACGAGTGCGCTCGCCGACGCCGGCGAAGACCGACACACCGTCGTGGTCGCGGGCCACACGTGCGATGAGCTCCTGAATCAGCACCGTCTTGCCCACACCAGCGCCGCCGAACAGCCCGATCT
>DIDE01000010.1 GCA_002417975.1 Eggerthellaceae bacterium UBA5808 | reverse complement strand
CAGTGTTAGGATCGTGCAAAGTTGAACAAGTTTCGAACAAAGTCACTCATGATCTTACTGATACGATAGAATAGCGGCATGTATTATAAGAAGAAAGATCAGAAGAAAGACTATCGTACCCCCATTCGAGGGTTCGTTTTTACTGTCTTGTTCTGTTGTTGTCTTATCCTATTTTTTATTGTTGTGATCTGTATAGTGCGGTTGATGCTCGGATGAAAAAGATATTCTGCACGTTATTAGGATGCGTATGTGTGGTGCTCTGCTCTGCGTCTTACGCATTTGCCGCGGAGGAGCCGCTTGATGCCGATGACAACTACGTTAATCCTCAGCAAGTTCCCGATAGTTCGTTCCTCTACGATACAAATATTCATGATTTAAATAATGCCGATATTTCGTATAACAACGAACAGGTTCGTATTACGGGAGAAGTTGTAGGAGATCGCATTGCATCCGAAGAGGATCCTGGGATGTACTGGATTACGCTTAATGGTACCGATTCTCAGGGAGGCACCATATCGGTGCTTATGTCCGAGGCACAGGCGAATAATATTGATTCATACGGAAGCTATGGATCAACCGGAACAATTATTCGCGTAAAAGGTACCTTCCATCTTGCGTGCTCGACGCATGAGGGCATTATGGATATTCATGCTGATACCGTATCTATTGTGCAACCAGGCAAATCACATCCTGATACGTTCGACGCCACACATTTTATTCCCGGTGTGATTATGATAGTGCTCGGTGCTGCGCTTGCGCTGCTGTATCATTTCCTGCGCGAGAGAGATCGATAGTATGAGCGGATGTTTAACTTATAGTGTGGCGCGTGTATGTGATATAGCTTCTATGCTTATGTTGCGTTCAGACAACTATGTGCTGCGAGATGCTGCATGAAGGGTCGCGTTATTCAACTCGACCGAGGATTTCCGCTTGTTCGTTTAGAGCAAGGGGATGAACTTCGCTGTCAGCACGCGACATCTTTAGTGAAGCAGCATACGGTTCGCGCAACAGTGGGTGATCTTGTTGATGTCGATATGTCCGATGATGTCGACTATGGGCAGATTGTTTCGGTCTACCCACGTACAACACAACTGGTTCGGCGCGATCCGTCCGAACGGGAACTCCCGCAGGTACTAGCTGCCAATTTTGACTTGGTGATTGTTGCGCATACGGTTGTTGATGACAATATTCGTCTTCTTGAGAGGGAACTTGTTGTTGCCTACGAAACGGGTGCACATGTAGCAGTTGCGCTTACTAAATGTGACTTAGTCTCACCGGATGAGCGGGATGTGGCATATCATCTTGTGAAAAATATGACAGCTGAATCTGTTCCTGTCATTCCTGTTTCAGTTTCTGATTCGGCATCCATTGATCATTTGCGCGCTCTGATTCCTCCATCTTCATATGCGGTGTTGATGGGTCGATCTGGTGTAGGTAAATCGTCGTTAGTGAATGAACTTGCTGGAACGGATACGCAACGAACAGCGGATGTGCGCGCGTATGACGGCAAAGGTCGACACACGACCGTTGCACGATCGATGGTTTCCGTTGCCAATGGTGGATCAATTATCGATATGCCAGGAGTTCGCGGACTTGGTATGTGGAATGCCGAAGATGGAATCAATCGTGCATTTGCTGATATTGTTGCTTATGCTCAAGAGTGTCGTTTTCGAGATTGCCGCCATGGGGGAGAGCCAGGTTGCGCTGTTCGTGCAGCAGTGGATGATGGACGTATCCCAATCGAACGGTTGGAATCGTATATACGTCTACGCGATGAAAACGAGCAGCAAACGCGTCGCTCCGAAGAATCCAAACGTGCATCTGCACGGGGCCGTCGCTCACGCTAAGGTGCGTGATGGATGATAAGTATTATTTGCGAAGGAATAGGGCTCCTTGTAAGCGATACATACCGCTACTTATATATCAAACGTCGCGTAAACATGATCAAACGAAGCGCTATCGTAGCAACCAAGACGCTGTCTGAGCAACGAATACGCAACACGATGGCAAAATGCAGGTCGAATGTAGCAGCATCGTAGCAGGCATGCTGTCTGTACAACTGCGAATAAAATTGTTGTGCATAAAGTCGTAGCATCATCGTAACAGGCGCGCTCCCAGCGTGACGGAATGTCGTCACGCTGGCGAGCAAGTGCCGAAACGCGAGATTTTTTCACCCACAGGGTATCGGACATTTTCTGAATCCTATAGGTCGCGCTTCTTATCAGGTGTTATGGAGGCGTATTACCTATTGTCTACGTTCGGAAAACGCGAATTGGCATCTATTCGCCAGCGCTTCATTCAAGGCGCTACATTTAGGTTACGAATACGTCTCAACGGTATTTTCCTTGGTCAGAATGTATTCGGAGATGCTACATCAGGGATACGTATACGTTACGACGGCGATTCTCGCGGTCAGAGTGTACTCGAAGATGCTGCCTTGACATCCCTTATACGTCTCAGCGACATATCCCTTCGCTCGTCTTCATTCAATGGTTCTACATTGGAGTCTCTTATGAGTTGCAATAATGTAATCCCCTATGGGATTACATTTAAGTTGCTACATTGAGGTCGCCTATACGTCTCAATGTCGTAATCTTCTTCTAAGTTGTATTCAAGGTTAATATATAGCAACAGGTATAAATTACCAATAAGGTGTTTTCTTTAAACCAGAGCCAAAGATATCGTGAAATTATTTATAGAATTTACTGATGTGTTTGCTCATTTTATTGTGCATTTGAAAGTGATTCATAGTGCTATGCGATAGATATAAATAAGGAATTCCTTTACTGGATTCCTTAGTGCTCCATGATACTTTGTGATTAATTAGATGAATATCTCGATTGCGTCCGATCTGATGCAAATGAGCACTATTGCGTGCTATAGTGCTCAAAAAGGATAAGGAGCACTTATGAGTTTTACTGCAGAGGATGGCTATACGTATCGTATTGCCGATGCTCACACACATATATATACGGATAAAATTGCGGCAAAAGCAGCAAATGCAATTGGGGCATATTACGAAACCGATATGGCGGTAAAAGATCCAGTCTCATCGGTTTTGCTTCAAGAAGGTGCGCGCATTGGCGTCGAGCGCTATTTGGTTTGTAGCGCGGCAACAACACTCCATCAGGTTGATTCAATCAACCACTTTATTGCCCAAGAATGCCAGTCGCATCCAGAGTTTGTTGGTCTTGGCACAGCACATCAAGATGTAACTGACCCTGATGCTCTTATGGATCAAATTGTTGATCTGGGACTTCACGGCATTAAACTTCATCCTGATTTTCAGAAGTTCAATATTGACGACCCGGCTATGATGCCACTGTATCAATCGGCAACTGAGCATGGGCTGGTAATCCTCTTTCATGTAGGGGACGATCGAGTAGATTATTCATCGCCTGAGCGTCTAGCTCGTGTGCTTGATAAGATTCCTGATATGAAGTGTCATGCGGCACATTTTGGCTGCTGCCGCCTTTGGAAAAAACGTCCGCTTGCACTTGCTGGTGCTGACATCATGTACGATACAAGTTCGATGACTAAGTGGGCTTCCGCTGATGAAGTGCGTTCGCTTATTGATGAAATTGGTATCGAGCATCTCATGTTTGGAACTGATTTTCCAATGTGGGACCATCGTAAAGAGCTTGATAGAATATTTGCTCTTGGGCTTACTCATCAGGAATATACGCAGTTGTTTTACGATAACTTTGCCCGTTTTTATGAGCTAGACAAGTAAACGTAGCTGTGAAAAATGCAATGTTACATCATGCCCTATGTGAAACGCTATCACATAGGGCATGATGGTGCTTGGTGCTTGGTGCTTAAATGGCGCCGTTTCAAGCAGTTTATAACATTGCGTTGCTTATGGCTCGATAACCAGTAACGACATTTGGGGTAGCATCTGATCAATTAATAGCAGCTGCTTAGGCAGAGGCTAACTTAGTTTGCCGATGCAACAATTGCTTATATAAGATTAGCTAAATGATTTAAAAAAGGGAGAAGCAGCGGGATGATAAAGGGGAAGACCCGCTGCTCTCAGGGACATTTACTACTATATGTTTCATCTTTTTGAATAGCAATGAACATCAAATGGATTGGACATTTGTTTCAGTTAATATCCATAAACTATTACAGGTATATTTCCTGATTTTAACGAAAAAACAGATGCGTTTTCCGAATTCAATGGATTAATAGTGCTGCCATACTTCTGATGGTGAATCCTGCGGATCTTCTAATACTGCCGGCATGTTGCGGATACGGCATCCAATCGATGCGTAAGGGGATCCTATGGGTCTCGTAGAATTGCCGTAATTTCAATACATCTTATAGTGCTATCGCAATACCGAAAGCATGCAAGATATCTTAATCTGTTTGGTAGAGTTCGGTGATGTGCTGCAAAAGCGTATCGTAATCTGACAGATCATAATGGTATGTTACTCGTTGTGGCTGTGTTGGATCGTTCGAATCCTGCTGCTCGAGTCGTACGAAATCCATGTCTACCTGCTGATATCCATGCTCAAGCGCAACTAACGCATAACATTGTGATTGCAGAAGATGCTTAATATGCAACTCCTCCCTTGATTCATCAGGCGATCCGCCCGTTTTGTAATCAACGATATGAACGTGCGCATCATCAGAAGCGCAGAGAAGGTCAATTGCTCCCTGAAGATATCCATTACCAACTGACATGCAGAATGGAACTTCTGGTCGGTGAGTGCCCATAGCTAATACGTCCGCGCAAAGCGACGAATGCGTCCAGCGTATAAGTGCTGTGTTGAGTCGTTCTTCTTGTTTAAGATCGTAGCGTTGAGCGCAATACATACTGTATTGTCGGCATTCTTGATCTGATGGTGGTGCATCATGATACGCCACCCATTCACATGCGCGATGAACAGCAGATCCGAAGGTTGTTGCGCAATCAGGGTCGTCGGAGCGGATGGCGGAGATGTTGTCTCCCAAGATTTCTTCATCGCTGCTACTGCTAGCTGCTGCTAATGTAATATTTCTAGATACATCGTCAGGTATCTTGTTATCGAAGTCGTTGCCATGCGGGTTCGTACTAACAGAATCATGTTCGTGATCGGAACTATTTGCAAGAGCTGTGGCACGTTCATGATCATTGATAGTAGCTGTATTCTCGTCGTCTGCATTCTCTGTAAGTTCGGCATGATCATGTGCAAGCGAGGAATACGAAAAGAAATCAGGTTGATACGCGATGGTCTGAAGATCAATTACGGGCGGAGTATCCAACTGGGGTATCGTAACCTCGATAGGTTGATCGACAGAACCAGTTTCGACATGGTCGCTACTAAGGCACGTTGTGTCATCTATCTCATCTATCGCTGGTTCATCTGTAGGTGTTGCATCGATCCAGGTGTAGCACAAAGGTTGAGTTCCCCCATATTCCACCATGCGCGTATCGTGAGGAAATTCGTCTTCTCCAGGGAAAAGTCCTGACAAAAGTTGTCCATCGACACCATTAAATGAGCGCGCCGAACTGCGTTCGTTTATTGCAATATATAGGGCTTCGCTTGCACGTGTAGCAGCTACATAAAAAAGGCGGCGACGTTCGGCGAGGTCACGATCGGTGTCCGTTGAGCGAATTGCCGATTGGAATTCGAGTGCGTTTGCGGCGTTAGCTGGATCTTGAATCAATCTTTGGTTGGTCTTCTTTGAAGAAACGGAAAATGACTGATCACTCGGAAGCGATAAAGTGACGTATTCGGTTCCTTTATCTGACAAAGTGTGCAGCGGATTTCGAGACGAAGTGCGGGCAAAACATTCCGCAACAGCGACAAGCGGAAACTCCAAGCCCTTAGAGGCATGGACAGTCATAATGCGTACGGCATCATTGGTGTCGATAGATAACGTTCCTGCTTTTTCTTTTTGATTCAGCGCTGCAGACATATCGTATACAACCTGAGCAATGTCGTATCCTGGTGTTTGCTCGATCTGTGCAATCATTTGTTGAAACTTCAGTACATTTGCCGCTTGGGCCTGACCTCGTACTCCTTGTTGTTCAAGGCGATGTAGCCAGCCACTTTCGGCGATTGCTGTGCCAAATATAGTACTAGGCGCATCATGTCCAATACGATTCCATGCGCGATGGAGTACATCCATTGCGTGAACAAGTAGCGGGGATGGATGTTGTGGTTGTGCATCTAGATCAACAAGTCCATTGCCTAAATGCTGCGCTAATTTCCGTCCACTTACATCATCTGTTTTGGTTGCAAGCTGGAGGAGGTCATCGGATGAAATCGGTAAGACATCGCTGGTAAGAATTTCTAGTGCGGCTTCGGATTCGTAAGGATTGGCAATTACACGCAGGAGCGCAAGCGAAAGTTCGGTTTCTGGTGCCGTGTTAAATCCTGCGCCGCCCGACAGCGTACAGTTAAGGCCAACCGCATTGAGTGCGTCCGCATATACATGTGCATGAGACATTTTTCCTAAAAGGATAACCATTTCGCTCGGTGCATGACCCGCCTTGCGCCATGATGCGAATTGCTGCGCGATCGCTGTTGCTTGAGACGTAATGGCATCTTCACTTGATTGAGCTGCTGTAACCGTTACGGTTATGCGTGGCTGCGTACCATAATAATGACACCCTTTGGCTTCACGTTCGGCACTTGGTTGGGCATGAAGATCAAGGAAGGGTTCGTCGAAGTATCCTTCTTGTCCACATATACACCGCACGAACGATAAAATATCTTCGTGGCTTCTAAAGTTATCCTTGAGCTCAATATGATGAGCGCCAATTTGAGGCGAAGTCATATCCTGTTTATGTCGTAGGTACACATTGACATCGGCGCCTTGAAAGCGATAAATGCTCTGTTGCGCATCGCCAACGGTGCAAAGATGAATGCAGTTGTTGCCAGCAACGCGTTTGATCATGTCAATTTGCAATTGGCTCGTATCCTGAAATTCATCGACCATGACCAGCTTAAATTTATTGGTGTATTGCTGTGCGATCGAGGGATACGTATCAAATGTTTGTAAGGTGAGGCGTATAAGCTCACTTGCATCAAGTGCCCCTTGTTCATGCAATAAGGAGCGATAATGCTCATCAGTACATTGTGCAAAAGATACTATGGCTTTGAGCAGGGGATACGAACGTGTTTGATTGAGCATACGTTTGGCGTCATAGATCATTCCTACAAGATGCTGTACGGCATCAGCCTTGCCTGTTGGTGCTTTTGCGCTTTCAAGAATTGCACAGAGTGTATCGAGTGTCGTGCTGTCGGCTGTTGCTTCAGTAAATGTTTGCAAATCATCAAGGAGTTGACTCGTATGCTGCGCGCCTTTTGATGTGGGCTTCATACAGGTGAGCGCATCTTCACATGCGGGAATGAGCGCACAAGCGATAGCGGTTGCATCCATTGGTTGAGGTCCCATATTCAGACTGTTAATGCCTTGCGGAAGCGACGACGTAGAGTTAAGAAGTGCGCGAACCATATTGATCACACGATCGGTTCCATACAGATCAAAAAGTCTACGATAGGTTTGCGTGTCTGTTCCGTTGCGCATTTCCTGCAGTGTCACATCAATTGCCTGGGCTATGTATGCATCTTGATCTGCTCCCATGGCAATAGTGAAAGAGGGATCGATTCCAATTTCTAGGGCATGTGCGCGAAGAATACGCGTACATGCACCATGTATAGTTGATATCCATGCATCGTCAGTTTTGAGCGCTTGGTCAATTAACTGCTCTGAACGCAACGTCGAGCGAATGCGTGAGCGCAACTCTCCAGCCGCTTTATTAGTAAACGTTATAATGAGCGCCTGATCTATGTCGTCAAGTAGGGGTGCATCTCCCGTTTTGGGCTGGGGAAGCAGTGCATTCACAACGCGGCGTGTAAGCGTGAATGTTTTGCCGCTACCGGCACCTGCGCAAATAATAAGAGGTGCATGAAGATCCTCAATACATTGTCTTTGCTGTGGTGTGCATGTATCAAGATTCATGAACGAGTCCTTTGAGGTACGCGCCGTTGGCTGCAAAAAGCAACAGGGCAATACAGACAAGCATCGTCATCGAGAGGATTAGGTCTGATGTCACGATCTTGCGCAAGTCCAAGTAGGCGGTTTGCCACCATTTCTTCTGAACGATCAATAAGGGTGTCGAATGAATCGATGTCGTGACAAGGGATAGAGCATTGGTCCATCCAGCGGTGAGGAATAAGTACATCGTCGTTAGAGAAAATACGCTGATCAAATGCTCCTGCTGCTAATTGGTTGAGCGGATTCACATAGAGTGTTGCTACAACATCAAGCCCTAAAAGATCGCGAACAACTTTTGCGTAAACGAGAGCCTGCATTTTTCGAGGGAGATGGAACTCTTTGTTTGAGCTGTCATCATCTTTGCTTGCCTCAAACAAGGTGTATACAGGTGTAAGTGAGGTTTTGTAATCAATAATAATCGCGCGATTATGCTCTGTGTCGACATCTATTCGGTCGATTGTGCCGCAGATTTGCGCACCGGCATAAGGGAACGGATAGGATTCGCCATAACTCCATTCCACTGCCTTTGTACGGTAGTTAGGCGCAAAGTATTGTTCTGCGTCGACAAATGAATGTAAATGCGGAAGAATATCAGCCTGTTGGCGTTCTTCAACACTGTTAATGGGTGCATAACGGCGGCCGAATTTTTCGAATGGTTGTTGCTTAACTACGGAAGCAAATGTTTCATCCATGACTGTATGTGCAATTTCAACCGAGGTTGCATCGACGCGCGCAATCTCATGCGACGTCAACGCGCGATGATATTCCTCGAGAACGCGATGAACAAATGTACCGCGTTCAAGGCTGCTAAAATCTTCGTCGATACCTTGAGCTTTAAGTCGCCGTTTAGTGAACCAAAGATACGGGCACTCAAGGTAGCTTTCGATTTGCGATGGAGAAAGATTCACGCCATCAGGGTGTGCCTCGCGGTAAGGTCGAGGAATAACTACGTCATCCTTAAGTTGCGCATCAATAGATCCTGTAGGAGGAAGTTCGATAGTGAGCTGGGACTTTGCAGGCATAAACAATGCATTTTGCGTCAGTGGTGCTTCTGAGACAATCGTGGTCCATGGGAGCAATGCTTGTGGAACGCCTGATGCAGCGTCGATGTCATTATCTTCGGTAAGGCTCAAACGATAACAATCAAGAACTTCTTCGAAGATTGTTGCAGCAAGGCGTTCTGTTTCTTGGTCATGCATCGTTCGTCCCCATACGATCTTTGATTGCGCTGCTGCGATGACATGTATCCAGCGTGTGCGCATATGTGTAAGGGGATCATCATCAAAACTGACGCCTAGTTTTGCAAGTAGTGTATGGAACGAATCATCGGGTGAAGTAACTGGGTACACGACTGCATCAGCGTCGGCGATAATAAGCGTATCGACCGATTGTGCATCGAGCGCTGCTGCTTCGCTAACAGACATAAAATGCACGCAATAATGAACATCG
Organism: Eggerthellaceae bacterium UBA5808; assembly: GCA_002417975.1. GTDB lineage: Bacteria > Actinomycetota > Coriobacteriia > Coriobacteriales > Eggerthellaceae > UBA5808. The sequence continues at coordinate 15,503 of DIDE01000010.1, read as the reverse complement.
TCTGTGATATTTGTCGCTGCGCTGAATGGTATTGATGTTTCGGCACAAAGGTTAAGTGCTTGGTTTAGTGGAATATCGATTGATTGTGCAAGGTTTCCGAGTGAACGGAACCGTGCGCATACTGCGAGTTCGCGCGAGCGTTCGGCTTCGGAAAGATGTGCATGCGAACAGATAAGTCGTGTAAACGTATCGCATGCAGTGCTGATGTCGCCTTCTTCTATATTTGAAATTAGTCCCAGCGCATCATCGGGGGCCAATCCTGCCAGGTCGGTTAAAATGTCGTCTTTAGTGATAAGGCGATTGTGTCTATGTGCCCGATCGGATTTAAAGGCAGAATAGCACGATGTGCCTGTGCATGGATTAAAAAGCGTGTCGGTTGCACGTGCAACATCGGGGGTACCATCGATGAGCTCGGTAATATCAATTAATGCTCGTCCAAGATACGTTGTTTTAAACGAACATGATGCTTGAATATCGTATGCAATGGAACGTTGAGTGAGTGCAGGCGCTAAATTCTGGAACCAACGATACGGATCTTCGCTTGCTACGATAATAGATGATTCACTTTGTGTCGTGCACGCAGCACTAGTGGCAACTGCATCTAAAATTGCTTGCAGCATTGCGTTATTTTGTGCACTTATCCCTGACGCGAATACACAGGTTAATGCTCCCGTTGGTCTAATGGGTGCATTGTCGGGGCCACGATGAAACAGTAATTGCTTGAGCTGAGCAAGTTCGCTAACTTGGTAATCTTTGTGAGCGAGTTCAACGGGGTGCGCGTTGAGTGCATGAAGAAATGCACGCTCGTCGATGGACACATCCGTATAGTCAAATTGATACATGAGCGGTTGATATGCTGATAAAGGCATACGGTCGTTTAACAGGGCAAGCGCGCGTGATTGCTCGACATATCCTAATTTGGTGAGTTGCTGCTCGTAATTAGATAGTGCAGTGATAAGTTGGCGTTCGCATACAGTAATACCTTGAGCGTTATCAACTCCATCAAAGATCGGCAATGCTTGGCGCGCGAGCTGCTCGGCGAGGGAAATGATTCCACGTGTAGGAGCCGATGGATTGGGAAACTGAACATTATCGTTACTTAGAGAATCGGTACTATCCATCGGTTTTGGTGACGTATCAATGGCTGCATCTGTGTGCGTAGGTTGAATAGAAGCGGTAATACATTTCCAGAGCAAAAGCTGGCGCAGTTCTGAAGACACCAAGGTGCGTCCATCGCCCCAAAGATCCCAAAGGTCTTTAACCCAATCCGTAAAGGTTGCAACCGTTACTCCGAATGAATGCTTGCAGAGGGCAAGTCGCCGCGCGCATATAATCTTTGCTTGATTGTTGCATACAAGCACAATGGGTTGAGGACCATGCTGTGCAGCTAACGTATCGAGTTCGGATATAAGATCGAGTGGCTGGGAATGCGGTGTTAAAGAGGTGTCTGTCTGTTTGCTCGTCATGCGGTTATTGTAGCATGCGCCGTGTTGCTGACTGACAAAAAGGCGTCCTATGCAAAAAGCTTTATGAGTCCGAAGTATTCTGTATATGGATGCACATAGGGAGGCTCAGCAAAGAATGCCAAAAGAGGTACCTTTATACAAAGGTTTTTATGTTATAAGAGGTGTATGTGGATGGGTGAGAAGAGGGGGATTAATGCGTAAATCACTCGAATAACACCGTTCGTGCGATAGGTATAAAGGCAAAATACCCTATTGCGGGTGCTATGCAGATACGTAAAACCTGTCATAGTAAGTGATGTCAGGTGGTCGATGCCCCCTCCCTCCTCTGTTATTTTGCATCGACACGCCTACGGAGAGGTACTTGCTTGGCAAGTACAGTTGTCGCACAACCCTCCTCTCTCCCTCTTGTGCGATAAAGAACGATCTCCGGTGTTGATATGATCCGATCATCCGCCGATGCCAATCTAATGGCATCGGCAGATCGGACAGATTAGTACAGAGTTGCTGACTGATAAAGTTATCTATCACAGATTATTGAGTACATAGAGATAATGAAGTGCATGAGAGTGCACTATTCCACAATGAGTTGCTGAGTTTAATAGCTCTACTGTTACTATTCCTTTTTACTAAACGATGATTTTACGCTTCGATTGGTGCGACAGAATACGTGCCTTTACCCTTATATTTTGCTGCGTAGAGTGCATCATCTGCTGCCTTATATAAGAGAGGTCGCGTTCGTCCATTTGCCGGGAACAGCGCAATGCCGATACTTACATTTAATGATGCTTTGTCTATATCAAGCTGCTTACTTACGCCTTCTAGCATATGTATGATTCTTTGCGCACTTTGAATTGCTACTGATTGCTTGGTGATACCTGGTAAGATAACCACAAATTCATCGCCACCCAGTCGTGCAAGGATGTCGGTTGGCCGGCAGATCGATCGGAGGCGCCTGCTGATTTCGGCTAGAAGAGCATCACCTTTTTGATGACCATATAAATCATTAACGAGCTTAAAATTATCAAGGTCCAAAAGAAGAACCGCGGCATGTCCTCGCTCGTTTTTGAGCAGCGAATCGAGTGTACGACCAAGGCCGCGTCTATTAAGAAGACCTGTCATAGAGTCAATTTCTGACGTATGAGCATAATGCAGCCGTTTCATATGCTCCGAGATCAGAGCGCTGCGGAGCTTCTGCTCGCCAGCTATTTCTCTCATGAGGCACACGTAATGAGTATGATCGCTTGCGCTATCAAGAGGATGGAAACTCATACGGTACCATTGCGGATCGTCGCTTTCGATTAGCAAACGACAATCGCATGTGCCTCCAACATGATGTTGAGCTGCATCTTTGATAGCACGTATCGTTCGTTGTCGATCGGCAGCATAAATAAGTGAGGTAGCTGGATGAACATAGATTGTTCTTCGTTCAGTCCGGTGAGGTACCAATTTTTGATTTGGATGATGGACATTCATAAGGTTGACGCCATTGTCGTCAACATCGATGTCGCAAACGATGTCATCAGTTTTAGCTAGAAGATCTTGATAAAGGTCGCTATCGTGCAAAAGGGCAAGATTTTGCTTGCTTACACTATCGACATTAGAAAAGGTACAGCAGCAGAATGGTTCATTCTGTGTGTTGAACCATACACTCACATTCATAAGATACATAACTGTTTTATGCTCGTAATAAGCGGTGATCTTACGAGTAAACGGTTTCCCCGTTTTTTCGACTGATATCTTACGAATAATATTTGATAACGTTGGGTATAAGCAACGGAATCGGCTGATGACTTCTTTGGCGGTAACTTCTTTTGCTGATATGTCATTAACCGATGGTTGATCGATTAAATTATCCTGTGGAAGCGTAAGTGGATATGGTGATTGTTCTGGTATAACGGGTGTAGATTTAGGTGTATCAGGCGTTCTGATGATGCGTTTGAATAGGGAATTGGAAATAAGATCGCTTAATCCATGATTACTGAACTTAAGCGATAGAACTCCAATCGGGATAAACTCGATGCCCGATTGTGTGATATGCGGAGAATCTAATTCGATAACGATACCCTTCATTCACCCTATGTGCATCATACGTTAGATAGTATCTGGTGTCCAATAGATATAGCAAAGATTGTATTTGTTTACACAGTAGATACGCGTTAGCTCTGTTCGTATTTTGTCTTATCTTTTAGCGGTTTTATACCGAGCAGCGCGTACGTAATTTGATATATAGTGATCTCAACGGGACAATATAGGTAGAGACTATGCATCGAAGTTGGATGTACAAGGTATTGTCGTAGTGGGATGCGTCTAAGAGGGGTGTGCTATCCATGACTCACATACATACAAACCAATCAAATGCGAGCGATCTACAGGAAGATTGCGCTAGCGAACATACTAACAATGTATCAAGGCAGAGCGCACCGCATGTATTGATGGTTATTGCTCCTCAAGATTTTCGTGATGAGGAATTCCAATTACCTTATGAGGCGTTGCGGGCAGCAGGAGCACAGATACTCGTTGCAAGTGTACATGCGGGGGTGTGCACGGGGATGCTTGGCGCGACTGTCTCTGCTGATAGTGCTCTTGGTGATATTCATAAGTCTGATTGGGACCTGATTGTTTGTGTAGGCGGATCTGGAGCAGCATGTTACTTTGACGATACTCACCTATGGAATCTGCTTAGCAATTCGGTTGTTGCTGGTTTGCCAATTGCGGCAATATGCATTGCGCCGACTACTCTTGCTCATGCGGGTCTACTTAAGGGACTGCGTGCAACCGCGTGGCCTGATTGCCGTGCGGATCTTGAAGCGCACGGTGCGCAGTGGGTTGATGATGATGTCGTCGTTGATACGGCCAAGACGGGTGCGACTGTTGTAACTGCTTGTGGTCCACAGGCGGCGAAGTCATTTGGGGCGCAGCTTGTTGACGTGCTTGCACTTTAAAAATGGGTACGTAAGGTATGTATACATAGTATTATGATCGTCTTATAAAGAAATACACGATTCTGCAGAGGTTGGATAACAGAGGACGGGAGTCGAATATGGCGGATACGGATGGTCTGCTTTCCGGGCGCAAAAGCGAAGCGCTCTTACTCGCTCGCGCCCTCAAAAATGGTGCAGCAGATAAGACATCGAGTAAACGGCTGCGCGAAATCATAGGAATCCTTTGGAAACATCGTTTGTATCAAGGGGTATCTCCCCAAAATGTTGTTTCAGTCATGGAGGACCTTGGCCCCACATTCGTTAAAATGGGACAGATTATGTCTGCCCGTCGTGATATTTTTCCTGAAGAATACTGCGATGCGTTCGCATCACTTCGGACACAGGCAACCCCGATGTCTTTCGAAGAAGTAACTAATCGCTTAAACGAGGTATACGACGGCGATTACACCAAAGTATTCAGCACTCTTGAACCTACACCGCTTGGGTCTGCATCAGTTGCGCAGGTGCATAAAGCAGTCATTCGCGAAACTGGTGATGTCGTTGCGGTAAAAGTGCAACGACCCCAAGTAAAAAAACTGATGAATGATGACATTTCATTGCTACGGCGTGCCAATGATCTTTTGGAAATCACACCGCTCGGCCATGGTGGGTTCGAAATCTCTGCATTTGTTGATGAGCTCGACCGCACCGTAAAAGACGAAATTGACTTTCGAAAAGAAGCGCAAAACCTTAAGGACTTTCGTCGTAACTGCGAAGACGTTGAGCATATTACGTCGCCGCGTGTGTTTGAAGATCTAACGAGCGAAACTATACTCGTGATGGATTACGTTGAAGGTCCACACATTGATGATGTAGATGCGATTGCGCATATGGATGTCGACATGCACGAAATGGGTACGCTCATTACCCAGAATTACATTAAGCAAATGCTTGATGATGGGCTATTCCATGCAGATCCTCATGCAGGCAATATTATTGTTGTACCAGATGGCATCGAATGGATTGACCTTGGTATGGTTGGTCGCCTTACGGCAAATGATCGCGGTTTGCTGCGTCAGCTCTTTTTTGCTGTAGCGAGTCGTGATCCGCAGGAACTCAAAAAGACGTTGCTTATATGGGGACGCCCTGTGGGTGATATTGATCAGGGTCGTTTATTGCGTGAACTTGACGCAATGATTTCGCGCTATGCTTCGGACGATATTGCTGATCTTGATATCGCATCAGCGCTAGGTGACTTATTGGCGCTAATTCGTGGTCAGCATATTATGATGCCTCCTTCATTTACGATGCTTGCGCGCGGCATCATGAGCTTTGAGGGGACGATCGAGACCATTGCTCCCGATATTAGTATCGTGGGAAGCATCGATGAATATATGCGGCATAGTTTGATTGCTGATTTTGATGTTCGGCAAGAGTTGCGCGATGCGCTCATGGCACTTCGTAAACTTTCGAAAAAAGGATTTAATGCGCCGTCGCAACTTTTTGACGTGCTTGATATGTTGATGAAAGGCGAGCTATCGGTGCGGGTTGAACCGCGAGAATTAGAAAAACCGATGTCAAAGCTTGAGAGCACTATCGATCGTCTGACACTTGGCATGATAACAGCTGGATTATTTATTGGATCATCCATGCTCTGCATGACTCAGATGGAGCCACGTATACTTGGCATTCCAGCGATCGGCTTTCTCGGATTTTTGGGTGCGCTTATTTTAAGCTTATACATAGTCTTTAAAGGTCGCCCTTGATCGTTCTGGTATACTTATCGACCGATGCGGGTGTCGCCAAGTGGTAAGGCGCAAGCTTCCCAAGCTTGTATTCGCGGGTTCGAGTCCCGTCACCCGCTCCATCTTTTTTTGTTGCATCGTGGCTGATAATGATTTGATCACAATGCCTTCAATATTCATCGAGATTTCTTATTTATTCTGCATTTTTGCTAACCGTAATTCGATTACTGCATAGTCCGAATGTTCTCATTCATCATGATGCATGTGGCTTTATGTGAGCTTGTCTAATTCGTCTGTTAATCCGTGCTGATCATTTGCGCTTAACGTATTTTTGCCTATGATGGGGTGCGTACAATAGACGATAGTTGGAGGTACGATCCTCCCGTGTCGGGACGCTTATGCGCCACCGATTCTCATGACATCTTTTCATTCCGGTGAGCTTTGCATCGGTTGGGGGAATCCTCTGCGTCCACACAAGCGAACAAAGGCAAGTGTGATACGTGATGGAGCAAGTAAAAGCATGTATTTTTGATCTTGATGGTACGTTGCTAGATACTCTAAAGGATCTTACGGTTCTTACTAATACGACACTTGATCGTATGGGATATCCTACGCATACTTCCGAGGAAATATGTTCCTACATTGGGGGAGGCGCGCGTCCTTTAATAGAACAAGCAGTTCCCAGTGGTACGAACAAAACTGATGTTGATCGTGCACTAGCTCTCTGGAAAAAGCTGTATCCGGAATGTGGGTATACGTATACAAAACCATTCGACGGTATCGTTGAAGTTCTAGATATGTTACATGAGCAGCAGATCAAAATTGGCATACTCTCAAATAAGTTTAACCAGGCAGCACGCTATGCGGTTCATCGCTATCTGCCAGGAAAGGCCGATTTTGTTCATGGTGAAGGCAAGGGCTTTCCACGCAAACCTGACCCTATTGGATTGCTTGCATCTATAGCGGCTCTTGGCGTGCTTCCTCAGCAGACGGTGTATGTGGGAGATTCTCCAACAGACATCGAAGTTGCTCAGCGAGCTGGTACACATTCTGTTGGTGTGAGCTGGGGATACCATCCAGGTTCTGATTTGGTAGAAGCACATGCTGATCGCGTAATCGATGCGCCTAAGGAGTTTCTTACTAAAGGACTTTGCTTCTAAAAAATGCTTGTATAAGTGCTAAAAGGTATATCCGCAGGTTGCGCTAAGCTTAAATAGTTGTGAAGAGAACCTTGTGATTGTGTGTGCTAATTAGTCACAAATGTTGATATTCAGCATCTCAGGATGAGTGATGGTAGAATTAATCGCGTCGATCCGGAGGAGCTCAACGAATGGCGGCAAAAAAAGTGCGCGGTAAGAACAATCGGCGACCTAATCAGTCGTATCAGGATTCGTCTCCCGCAAACCCATATCAGCAACCACTCGCGGGAGCAGCCCAGCCGGGAGGCTTTCGCCCTGCGTATATACCTGCTCATGCCGATACAATGCATGGCAATACTTCTCGTACCAATAATGCGTATAGTGGGACTGCCAACGCAGCAGGCGCGTATCAACCTTCAACTATCTCAACGTATGCACAGCATTCGCGATCAAACGGGCGCTATACCCATGCGGCGCAGCATCCCCATCGTGTACGAAATATTGTACTTATAGTCCTTGCAGTCATCGTATGTGTTGCGGTGTGTGCTGGATTTGCGTTTGCTAACTACGTCAACTCGATTAATCAAACAATAAGTTTTGATGATCCCGAAGAAGAGCAAGCGATTCAAGAAGCACTTACGCCGACTGTTTCAGATGATCCGTTTTATATCATGCTTATTGGATCGGATGGTCGCAGTGGCGTCGACGGTGAACGTTCTGATGTAAATATCGTTGCGCGCGTTGACCCAAAAACTGCCGAAGTAACGTTTATCTCTATACCTCGTGATACTGCTATTCGCCTTGATGGTTATGGTGTGCAGAAATTTAATGCTGCTTATGCATATAACGGCGCACCTGGTGCGATCAGCGCGGCATCTAATTTACTAGGAGTGAATATTTCGCATTATGCGGAAATTAACTTTGATGGAGTGACCGGACTCGTCGACGCGTTGGGCGGTGTGACGGTCGATGTTCCTATGGCAATCGATGATGCTGATGCTGGTGGATCTGTTCCTCAGGGTGTTCAGACACTCGATGGCGAACATGCGCTTATTTTTGCGCGTTCGCGTTCGTATGTGACGGGCGATTTTCAACGTACAACTGACCAACGTATTTTATTGGAAGCGATTGTCAATAAGATCATGACGCTTCCTGCGACTGATATACCTAATGTTGTCACGCAACTTGCGAAGTGCGTTAAGACGGATATGAATGTGACTGATATCGTTAGTTATGCTCAGTCATTTCGCTCACAGCCTTCGGTTACTATGTATTCTGCGCTGATGCCTTCGAAGACGGCGCAACTCGATGGTGTGGACTATGTCGTGTGCGATACCTCAAAGTTGCAGACAATGATGGATGTTATCAATGACGGCGGCGATCCATCAACGGTAACTTCGGATAGCACGGTATCGAGTTCTGCTGAGGCGGAGAAACAAGGGCAAGAAGCTACCCCTGTGCTTGTTCCAGACTAATTACGTGTTGATATAGGTGAAGTGCACCCAATGCTGATGCATTATGGCGTATATGATTCACGAACGGTATATCTTGGAACCTGTATTCTGGCTGCATTCACCATCAATATAAAGAGATGTTTCGGCTCTTTTCATAATATGTTGCGGTTTTGCGCGGGTCTTTATTCCGAAAACAGAATTTGACCTGCATTTTTGATGCTAGAATATCTAAGGAAAGATAATTGAGCATCAAAACGCGTAACGTCCAAGGTAAGGGGTTTGATCATCCATGAAGATCTATACCTACACGAAGCCCCTATCGACTGATATTGTCGATGCATTTTGTTCCTTGCAGCAGGATTTTACCGATCAATTTGTCTATTACGATAAAAGTAATCCGTGCCGTTATTTTGGTCTGGGCCGCTGCGTTGCGGTACCTTCTCTCGATGACATCGATGTGATCCCTAAGGACCCTGCGATGCAGGCTCCTGTTTTTTTCTCATTTAATCGATTTGATGCCGAAAATCCTCAACCAACCGACGAGCTGTTTGCTACGTTTCCGCACTTAACGTATATGCTGCCCGAAGTTGTATTGTTTGAAAACAACGATGGAATGTTCTTGCAGGTCAATAGTTTGGGACCGGTGTACGAAGGTCGCGTTACACGGTTTATGGATGCGGCGATTGCTGCTCCTGCGCGAACGCGTTCGCATATCCCTTTTACGATTACACGTGATGACCCCGACGCATGGAATCAACAGGTCGCACAAGGACTCAAAGCAATTGAATCGCAGCGTTTGCGTAAAATCGTTCTTTCGCGTCGCTGCCGGTTCCATGCTCAGCAGCGTTTTACATCGTGCGAGGTTGTAGTCAACTTAATCGATGGCAGTGCACGGGGGACCGTATTTTTGTATCGCTATGGCGATGTGTTCTTCTGCGGTTGTACTCCCGAGCTTCTCGTTCGTAAACAAGGTGATCGCGTGGAAAGCATGTGCCTAGCTGGCACATGCGATGTTGGCGCGAATGAAAAAGAATGTGCTGAACATGCTCAAGCGTTGCTTGACGATGACAAGAATCGTCGGGAGCATGCGTTTGTCGTAGACTTCATCCGTCAAGTATTTGATCGCACCTGTTACGACGTGCACATCGATGATGTTCCTCATATTAAACGGCTAAAGCATGTACAACATCTTTGCACGCCTGTTCATGCACGTATTATGGATGGTCGTACACTTGAACAACTCGCAGCGCAGCTTCATCCAACGCCGGCACTTGCTGGAGCACCTGTTGGCGAGGCGCTAATGTCTATTCGCTCGATTGAACCGTTTAACCGCGGATTTTTTGGTGGTGCGGTTGGCGTGGTAAACGCATGTGGCGATGGCGAAATGAGTGTCGCTATTCGAAGCGGAGTGTTCGATGGCTCCGAAGGTTGGGTGTATGCTGGATGCGGTATAGTTGCGGGGAGCAATGCTGCACAAGAGTACGCCGAGATCGATCTCAAGCTCAAGACGATCTTGTCTGCATTTGATGGAGGGGATCTCTATGAGTAAGAATCAAACGGAGCCGATCGCATTTCGTATTCCACGAGGTGTTCCGGATATTTCTCACCCATCGGTCGAAAAGAAATCAGATGCGCCAGGTGCGTCTTCGTCGGACGGAATGGAACATGTGACGGTTGGTGGCGGAAATCAGAGCCAACAATCTGAGGTAGCAAGCGATAATAAACGATCGGATGCGCACGATGCGCGATCGGAACAGGCGCCTGTGCCAGTTCCGGAACGTGTAGCTATACCTGATCCCAAACGTGAGGCACAATCCGAGCGGACGAGTATACCGACGCCAGTGGCTAATAAGCATAACGAAGATGCAAAAGATCGCGCACTTAAAACGTACGGATCAGATTCTGATGGTAAAAAACTTCCGACAGCAACGCCGGTTCCTTCATCGCAGGCTCATTCATTTAGAACATCTCCCGTTGGTTTTAAGCGTGAGACAGAGCAACAAGCTGATGCGTCCTCTTCATCAGCTTTAAACAATGATGGAGCGGATAAAGCTAAGGTGGCATCTGCGCCTGATAAACAGGTTGCTGAAGCTGTATCCACGGCAAAATCTGAGCAGTCTCGCACGCAAAGCTCTGCACCACGTGCACTTGTAGGAAATGAGTCTCTTGACCATGGACGAATGATGGGCGAGGTCCCCGATCATGATCGTGCGTCTGTTCCGTCTAATTCAGAAACGGCACATGCAGATAATTCGATGCGCTCGTCTGCGGATCGTGCGGATCAATCGGCCGCGGATGCAACGAATAATCAGCAAGCACAGGCTGAACGTGAGCCTGCTCAAAATCATGATGCGTCTACCGTATCTCATCCATCAAGTGATCGTGCTGCATATGATGATGGCGCTACTCATGAAACTACGCATCATACCGATGATGCACATGAGGCACATGCTGCTCATGAGTTTCATGAACCGCGCGATATCGATAGCGCGTCGCGTCCCGAGCGTACGCATGCCCAGGCAGATCCATCGGTTACGGCGGAATTTCTTGATGTCTTCTTTGCTGAACTTGAACATTGTGGCGTTACGAATGTTGTTGTAAGTCCTGGCTCGCGCTCAACAGCGCTTGCGATGAAAGCGTTCGAGCGTTTTCACGATGTGTATGTTGATGTCGACGAACGCGGTGCTGCTTTTTTTGCCCTTGGTCTAGCTAAGGCGACGCATGCCCCGGTTGTCGTTATCTGTACGAGTGGAACTGCCGTTGCTAATTGGATGCCAGCTGTGCTTGAGTCCGAAAGCAGCCGCGTTCCGTTGATCTTTTTATCAGGCGATCGTCCACCACGGTTGCAGCAACTTGGTGCGCCACAGACGTGCGATCAGATGAAGATTTTTACTGATCATGTGCGTCGCTTTGTCCAGATGCCCTTGCCTGCGAATGATGACGATACGTTAAACTTTGTGCGCCAAACTGCGCTCGAGGCTTGTATATCCGCTCATGGATCGGTGCCGGGTGGCGTAAGTTGCGATGCCGGACCAGTCCATATTAATTTCCCGTTTGAAGCACCACTTAAACCAGCAAAGGGAATTGCAGATATTGATAGTCAGCTTCCAGCAACCGTTATACCTGGTCAAGGACTTATGCCGTGCGATGCACATGGAATTCTGAATCTGATTAAAGGCCATCGTGTTATTGCGGTATGCGGAGAAGGAACCTGCTCAAGCAATTTGGATGCTCAGGCTCTAATCGCATTTGCTCATCGCCGTAGTATTCCGTTGCTTGCCGATCCTTTGTCAGGCCTGCGCCAGTTTGATGATCCTTTGATTATTGATAATTACGATTCGTTTCTTAAAGAGGAAGAGCCTCCGTGCATCGATATCGTCATTCGTTTTGGTCGCTGGCCTGTTTCTAAGCGTTGCTGCGAAACAATCGAATGCAGCGATCCGTTACAGATTGTGGTCGATGCGCGCGATACGCGTGACTATCATGCAACAACGGACTTGTTCGTCCGGACGACGGCGTCGGTATTTGCACATGCACTCTGCGACGGTGGCGGATCAGGAATGGCGAGTTCGTCATGTGCTCAGGCATGGGTTGATCGCAATGATGAAACACGCGAGCGTATCCAGGCGGTGCAATATGCTCCAGGTATGAATGATTTTGAGGGAGCGTACGTCCACGCGCTGTTCGATGTTATCCCATCGCAATCACTGCTTTACTCGGCGAGTAGCATGAGCATTCGAGCGCTCGATACGTTTTATTGTCGCGCGGACAAGCCGCTTACAGTGTTGTGTAATCGCGGGCTGAATGGTATTGATGGAACGCTTTCGAGCGCGTTGGGTGCGGCACAGATGTTTGATCAATCGACGCTGCTCATTGGCGATCTTGCGCTATTACATGATGCGAATGCGTTTGCCTTACAGGGCGAATTCCAACGTAGGGCTGTGCGCGGTACGCGCGCGATGCCTTCGGTAATTGTGATACTGCTTGATAATGGTGGTGGCGGTATTTTTGATATGCTTCCGCAGCGATCCGAAGAGGATTACTTTGAGTGCTTGTTCCTTACGCCGCAAAAAGTAGATTTCCGCCGCCTTGCTCAGGCGTTTGATGTTGAATATCGTCCTGTTAATACGGTGCAAGAATTCATGCGTACGTATCGCGGACTATTAGGGACTCCGGGTATTAGCCTTATTGACGTTACTGTGCCTCTTGCTGGTATTGCAAAACGTTACGAGCCTTACTGGTAGGCGCTTGCCGTGCTACGCAAGCACAACGAAATGAGGAGCACATCTACCACGCGAATTTCGTATCGGACGTGGGGAAACCCTCATAATCCGATAGTGGTGCTCTTGCATGGGTTCATGCAAGATGCAACTGCATGGGATACTGCTGGCTCTGATATAGCTGCAACGGGGCGGTTTGTGATTGCGCCGTCGGTTGTCGTGTTGGCGCACAGTGCTTCGTCTCTTGAGGCACTTGCAGCGGATCTTCGTTCACGTATTACTACGCTATTAGCGCAGGTTGGACGCGAATTAAAGTCTAACGAGGGAATATCTCTTGTGGGATATTCCATGGGCGGGCGTATTGCACTTGCATGGTTACATGCGTTTCCTAACGATATCGACGCACTTGTGCTGGAAAGTGCCGGTCTTGGTATGGCATCAAAGAATGCTCGATCGGTTGCATTGGCGAAGGACACAGAAACAGTGCGGCGTCTTGATCGTGTGATACAGGGCGATGACACGTTTGATGAATTCGTTGATTGGTGGCAGGTGCGTCCGGTATTTGCTACGCAATCATCCCTTGCGGATGCAATACGTTTAACGCAGCGGCAGGAGCGATGTCGCTGGTCGGCGCCGGATGTGCGAGCGCTCGTGACTGATGCGGGTCAGCATACGATGTCTGATCAGTGTGACATACTTGATGATCTTTGTACGTTTGTTGCGTCGGGTAGGTCGTTATTGTATCTTGCAGGGTCACGTGATCGCACGTATAGCGAGGTCGCGCGTGTACTTGCTCATTCATTGGAGATACCTGTTCAAGATGGCGAGTGCACAGTAGATCATGTCGCCGTTATGCTGGTTGATGCTGGGCATAACATTCATTTAGAGCATCCCGATAAATTCGTCCGTATTGTTGGGCGATGGTTGGCATCTAATGTGTAAGTCTGTCATATAGGTGTAAGGATTTAAGTATGCACGTTAGGCATACGCGTATATTCGACTGTTTGAATGTATACAAATGCGGTGCATTGAAAGCCATGTGAAATTTTATGTACTAAGTTGTCTGGCTATAAACAATGCTGTGTACGAACGTGATGTTTGATAGAGTATATTTGAGACGAATAAGGAGAGGTGACTATGGCTCAATACGATTGGAAACCTGGTAAAGAGTATCGTGAAATCATCTATGAGACGATGGACGGTATTGCCAAGATTACGATGAATCGTCCTGCGCGGCGCAACGCTTTTACACCGCTCACGGTTAAAGAGATGCTTGATGCGTTTTCTGCTGCTCGTGATGATAGCTCGATTAAAGTGGTTATTCTTACGGGAGCAAATCATGGAGGGCGCCACGAAGATGAGGCGTTTTGTAGCGGCGGCGATCAGAAAATCCGCGGCAATGGCGGTTATGTCGGCGAGGACAATATTCCGCGGCTCAACGTGTTGGACTTGCAACATCTGATTCGTATCATCCCTAAACCAGTCATCGCGATGGTCAATGGATATGCAATTGGTGGCGGCCATATTCTTCACCTTGTTTGTGACTTATCTATTGCAGCCGAGACAGCAAAGTTTGGCCAGACTGGACCAAAGGTTGGCAGCTTTGATGGTGGCTATGGTGCGGGATATCTCGCGGCTATTGTCGGGCAAAAAAAGGCTCGTGAGATTTGGTATCTTTGCCGTCAATACAGCGCACAAGAAGCTATGGACATGGGCATGGTCAACAAGGTTGTGCCGTTTGAGGACCTAGAAGAAGAGTGCGTAAACTGGGCTAAAGAAATGATGCAATGGTCGCCAACCGCTTTGCGCTTTATGAAGGCTGGCTTTAATGCATCCACCGATGGCTTGGCGGGATTGCAACAGTTTGCAGGGGATGCGACGCTGCTGTATTACACAACTGACGAGGCAAAGGAAGGCCGCGACGCGTTTAAGGAAAAGCGTAAGCCTGACTTCGATAAATTCCCAACGTTCCCATAGGAAAATGTTGCCGTACAAAATGCTGTTCTATAAATCGTTTTCTCTGTATGAATAAAGGACGAGTGTGAAACTAGCGGCTCTACAACAGATGATGAATGCGCCTGCTGATGACGTATGCTTTTATGACGCGACGGATCGTCGCTATCGCGGGGATGCTCAGCCTATAACGTATGGTGCTGCGCGCGAGCGCGGTGCTGCTATTGCGCAGGAGCTACTTGATCGTGGTGTTGAGCGAGGATCATTCGTTGCTGTTGATGTCGAGAATTGTCCGCGAGCTGTCTATCTTATCTATGCTGCAGCGTATGGTTCGTTTACTTTGGTGCTGCTCAATAAACGTTTAACGAATGAAGAAAAACGTGATCGCGTGCGGGAAGTGTGCCGCATACGGCACATTGATGGTATGCCGTATATCACCGAAGATGCTATCGATGTGCCGAGCCGTCGTTCTTCTCAGGACGACGCAGCTTCTGATGATACAGCGGTATCGGATGCGAATGAAGCTGATAGCGCACATATACGTGCCGACTTTGACACGTTTGATTGCGATGCCCCGCTTGCGATCCTGTTTCCGTCGGCGTCAC
>DIDE01000015.1 GCA_002417975.1 Eggerthellaceae bacterium UBA5808 | reverse complement strand
TCTCGCGGCCAGGCTGCATTCAGAGATACTACGTGGCATCTCTTATATGTTGCAACGATATATTTCTTCGCCAATCTGCATTTGATGGTTCTACGTTGGGACAGCTTAAATATTTTATGCGCGTGTTCCTTCGCTAAGATGTATCCGTTGATGATGCGCTCTTAATGAATGCATCTGAATTTCTGAGATCTATATCGTCAGATAAAGGTACTGATCGTATATACGAAGCATATTCGTCAAGTTACGGATTGCACATTCGTCAAATCAGAAGGAACTACTTAATAAATCGTACGGGTCATCAGAATGGGAAGATGAGCTGGTGTGGGGCGGATACACTTTAATGGATCGTTCGTCCTGCATGTCTTGTGTGATCGTGGAGATGGGCTAACACGGGACGAATTTCATCCCAAGATCTGTTTTCTATACTATTGCTTAACCATCGGGCGCGCTTTTTCTGCAAGTCTGATCTATCAGACATCAGGCTTGAGTTCAACGAATGTTTACGTTAATAGACAAAATGCATTATCTTCGCTGTATCAATTAATAATTGATTGATAATGATTTATAAATAGTAATAATTATATATATGCTATTGCATAGATGAGTGCTAAAACAAATGCTTGTTTGAAAAAAAGGGGTGAATTTACTATGGTAAAAATGATCCTGCAAGCAGTAGCAGTTGGTACAAGTATGGGGACTATTGTGCTACTGCTTTTACATATCATTACTACCTCTGATTCTGTCATGCTCCTTGCGATTGGCTTTTGCTGTTTATCACTCAATTGCTTAATGAGCAGTACTAATCAAGAGAAGGAATGATCTTGCTTCTTGTAACTGTTGACAAAGGTATGTGCATGGTTGTTGCAACGGCTCTATGCATTTAGGTTAGTAGACATGTGTTATGCACATTCATACACTAATCGATAATCGCAGACAAAGGTAGTGCTATATTGCCGATAAGTGCAAATCCTGTTGCAAGGTAGAACATACCTCGACCAAAGAAACGTGCACCTGCTTCATCGTTCCGCCCATATTCGCTGCGTATGTTGTTGATCTGAATAATGTAGATGGCGACAACAACGATAGTTAGAATGCCCCAAATGTTGACGAATTCTAGTAATCCCATATCGAGTGCATCAGGCAAAAGTGCAGCTCCGACCATGATATTGGATACGGTGCCAAATAGAGCACCCGGTATCATGCCTAACGGATCGACGCGATGGTGACTTGCGATATAGAGCATGATCAACACCCAAAGCGTTGTTCCGTACATTGCTATAAAGCATTTGAAATACGTACCTATGCCTGATCGCTCTAATGTTGCTGCGGTCATGTACTCATAGTCTGTTGGAGGCTCTGATAGGGTTGGATCGCTTTCAGTTGTTTTGTACTGATGTGCAGTTATATCGCATTGATGATTGGTGATGTCATAGCCAGATATCATTGCTCCGTCATTGATTCCACTGTTGTCGATATCGCCATCAAAGGCAACCTGTGTAGCATCATAGTTGCTCTCGATATACGTACGCAGTTGGTGTGAATCAAGAGGGAATCGTGACGTGTAGAACACTTTGTTGACGGTGGTGTCAATACGCACAAGTTGATAGTGCGTGTCACCTACGGTCGATTGAGAAAGGATCTCCTTCTTATTGATTGCGCCTTTGTAGACCTGAAAATGATTTGCCATATCAAGGTCAGGTGATCCATCCCAACGGAACCAAACGAGCATTGACTCTTCAAATGTCGAATTCTTAATCGAAATGTTCTTGATTGTCTCAAGATACGTACCGACGGAAACGTGGACAGCATCGTTATCTGCTGCAACCTCATCGGCATGGCCAAGATCTGCAGTGTAGGTATCTTCGTTCGACTCCCACCATGTTCCTCGCTCTGCTTCACCGTCGTTGTGAAGTATTGTGCACATAATCGTGAGAAGGGCTAATCCGATAAGGATGCTGCCGCAGAACCAGCGAAGAAAACGGTGGCGCTTTGCTGGGGTAAAGGTACGCAGGTCGGAAATGCGGTAATGCTTTTCATGCGAGGTCTTTTTTGGACCTCGTTTGGAAGTCGATGCAGCTTTTGACTTAGATGTGTTCGTGCGCCGTGCGGTTGATGCCGTCTTCGATTTAGATGTGTCTGTATTCTTGCTCTGTGCCGTCGATGTCATTTTTGGCTTTGCTGCAGCATCATAATCAGCCTGCGTTGCTGATGTCCCTTTTGCTTCTGACGTATCCGTCTTATCAGGTGCCACATCATCCGAACTCTTTATGCCTATGTTGTCGTCACCTTCGTGAACGATAGGACCCTCTTGCTCCGTTGCCATAGGCGTTGTATCTCCTCTCGAACTTAACACTGAGCTGTCGTACTTTCTGCCCGTTACGTTGGTCTTAGTACGATCTTTTGGCAAAAGGGATAGTGCTGATGTGCTATACACTACATTCATTTCAGCGCTATCTGATTCCACACAGCTAATGTTCGTAATCTTAAGTATTCATCTTTATAGATCGATAATACACGAAGATGAAGTTTTGCTAAATAGGATTGACCTCAATGTATAGCCATTATCGTGTCATTGAGTAGGGAATAGGCTGTATTGGCGTGAACACGTATTTGGTGCGTGCTGCTATGTTTTTGCTGAAAACGTGTAGCGTTCTTATGACTGGAAAATCATGCAGATACTCTTTGGCTGGTAAAAGCGAGCGGTGTGAATAAGCGACTATCAAAAACGACTGACAAAAAACTGTCAAAAGTGAATGACATAAATGAGCGACGCATACGTATTATGCGTCGCTCATAGTGTAGTGCTCCTGCATCAACTCGTCGTGTAGTGCTCACAGTGCTTAATGGATAAACATTGCATCGCCAAAGGAGAGCATGCGATAGTTACTGTCAATTGCGTGCTTATAGGCATTCATAATGTGCTCGCGGCTCGAAAACGCCGAAACAAGCATCATGAGCGTGGAGCGGGGCACATGGAAATTAGTAATAAGAGCATCGACAGTATGGAACGTGCTTCCCGGCATTAAGAACAGCGACGTCTTGGCATTATCGCGTGCGGTAAGGCATCCTTCCTGATCGTCCCAAGCGCTTTCGAGACTTCGTACACTGGTCGTTCCTACCGCAATGACACGGTGTCCCTGTGCGTGTGCAGCATCACAAGCATCAACGACGTGCTGCGGCACTGTATAGGTTTCGGTATGCATTTGGTGTTGCGTCGGGTCGTCTTCATCAACAATGCGGAATGTGTCGATGCCTACTTGCAGTTCAACGGTTTGCCAGAGAATGCCTTTATCAGTAATGCGCTTAATAAGCTCGGGCGTAAAGTGAAGTCCAGCTGTTGGCGCAGCTGCAGATTTTTCTCTTGTCGAATAGACCGTTTGATAGAGCTCTTCATCTCCAGCGTAATGCTTGATGTAAGGAGGAAGCGGCGTGTGACCAACAGCGTGCAAAGCATCATCGAGTGTATCGTGCTCGGTGGTAAGACGGGCGAGCCGCTCACCTTTGCCGCCTTCGACCCAATCGACGATTTCTGCGCTCAGTGCAATATTGCCTTCTGGATCGGTAAAGTCGATGCGCGCACCTGGCTTTAGACGCTTTCCTGGACGAACAAGCACTTCCCATAGAGCACTTTGATTGGTCTTTTCTTCTTTGCCAAAAACCTCGCGAAG
>DIDE01000110.1 GCA_002417975.1 Eggerthellaceae bacterium UBA5808 | reverse complement strand
CCGAAAAGGGTCGTGCCGCTGTGTGCACGGCGGATGCAAATATTGCTCGGGTTGATGCATGTTTGCTTCAAGGTTTTAGCGAAAACGAAAAGGCACAACTGCTGCGCTTATTGGATAAACTATCTTCAAATGCGCTCAATTAATTGAGTAATTACCTGGGATGTTGAGCATTCTAGGTTTTACTATCGCATTTTAAATCTCATGTAACTTGTTATTGCGTAAGACTTGTTTCCGTATAAATATCTAGCACGCTATATTAAGAAGGGATATCGATTGAAAGAACAATCTTCAACTCATGTCAAGAAGACTCGAAAGAGCTCGACATTGACTCTAGCACTGCTTGTGCTTACTGGCTTTATCTGTATGTTTAATGAAGCCCAAATGAATACAGCATTGCCGACGGTGGCTGATCTATTCGGCGTGGAAATGAATGTGGCACAGTGGCTCACAACTGCATATATGTTGGTGGCGGGTATATTTATGCCAATTGCGTCGTTCGCAATGCGACGATTTCCACTAAGAAAAATTATTGGTTTTTCTATAATAGTGCTCATCATAGGGCTTGTTGTTTCTGCTTGCGCTTCGTCGTTTTCGGTAATGTTGATAGGTCGTATGATCCAAGCGCTTGGTGTGGCATTTTACGTGCCTGTCATGATGACTACAGTTATAACGTTAGCGCCAAAGAATAAGTTTGGTCTTTATAATGGTCTTACCCTGCTTGTTCTTATGGCAGCTCCAGCTATTAGTCCGACGTTGGCTGGCATTATTCTGTCTCATATGGGACTTCAGTGGCTATTTATTATTCTGATTCCGTTACTGGTTGTACTCCTAATTGCCATACTTTGTATGCTCGATAATATTTTAAAAACTGGTCCGGAACGACTCGATGGTTTGTCCGTTGTTCTATCGTTTATCGGTTTTGGCGGTGTTGTTTTTGGTGTTGGAAACGCAGCATCAGCTGGATTTGGGTCACCCACAACTATTCTCGCGCTCGTTATTGGCGTAGTTGCACTTATCTTTTACAGCAAGCGGCAGCTTTCTATTGATAATCCGCTGCTCAATCTTCGAGTGTTTAAAAGACCGCCTTATCGCAATTCTGTAGTAGTAATTGTGGTAATGCAGTTCCTTTTGTTTGGCACTATTCTTGCCGTCCCTCTGTTCCTTCAACGTGCATGGGGCATGACTGCTTTCGAGGCAGGACTTGTTACATTGCCAAGCGGTATTGTTAATGCGATCGCTAGTCTTTTAGCGGGCGTAGCCTATGACCGCTACAAATTTAAGCCTGTGTTTCTGGGATTTATTGTTGCCGCAATCGGATTTATTGGCGTAGCTTTTTCGATCGCTGCAGGTTGGGGTGTTACTGGGTTCATCATAACAAGCATGATTTATTCCCTTGGTATGCCTTTTGCGATTACAGCAGCAACAAGCTATGGTCTAGATAATTTAGATGCTTCGGAATATCCACATGGATCTTCTATTAACAGTACGCTTCAACAGGTATCAGGGTCTCTTGGTACAGCCGTATTTACAATGGTACTGTATGGGTTCCCTCAGCTTCCTTGGAATACGAGTGATGTTAGTGTCATGCAAAATGGCACTGAATCCGTTTTTATCATTGCAACGATCGTCGTAGTTCTTCTATTCATTGCTTCTCTTTTCTTGTTTAGCAAGAAAGTAGTTGCTACTTCTTCAATCGCAGCATCTCAGCCAGCGTCTTTGTGCGCAAATTCGATTATGAAGAATGATGCATATTGCGTGCGTGACACTGCGACTATTACTGAGGTAATACAAGAGTTAATCAAGCGTGAAACAAGTGGCTTACCTGTTGTTTCCGATAAGGGCACTGTAGTTGGTTTTATTTCTGATGGAGATATACTACAAAGTCTTGGTGGCGACAGTGAACATACTGCAGTAGTAAATCTGTCGTATTTTCTTGCTACCTATCGGGATGATGATGATTTTGATAAACGAACTGCTGATGTTCTGGCGTGCAACGTTATGAGTATTGCTACAAGCAATGTTGTTTCAGTTAACACGTCGACTCCTCTTGAAAGAGTATGCGTAGTTTTGGGATCAAAACGCATCAAGAAAGTTCCCGTTCTTGATGACAATGGAAAACTTGTTGGTACTATCAGTCGCAGTGATGTTGTTCGCCATCTTATGAACAATTTATCAGCGCAAACAGCGTAGTGACGCACAACAATGTTTGTCGAATGTGATCTATTATGAGGTCTAAAAGTGAGTGCTTTATAGACTTGGCCGCATCTCGAGGACTAGTCTGTTTTAAGTTCATAGTACGTTAAATGGTATATCGGCTGGCTCACGATACGTAAAGTGGGCCAGCCGATATTTATACCTACAGTGTTCCTATGATTATTATGTATGAGCGTAAGGTTGGATCCTAGGGCGCGCAGCGCATTGCAGATCGAGCACAATTGATGGGTTCCCTCGCTCATTTTTGCTGAGCGCTGATTTTACGACACTTCTCTTCAACAAAATTGATAAGCTGCTGATGATTATGAATACCAAGCTTATTGTAAATATGCGCGACATGGGTTTTAACGGTATTGTATGAAACTACCAATTCATGTTGGATATACGTTCCAGATCGGCCTCGAGCAAGTAATTTGAATACCTCTATTTCGCGGGGCGTTAAGTTATATTCGGATGTAATCGTTGTAATAGCAGCATCCATAGGTTCGTTCTTTGCGTCGGAAGAACTAGATACTAAAGGGCTTGCTTCAAGGTGCTCAATTGTTGCGCTAAAGGTAAAGTGCTTATAGCTAAGGTATACCAATGTATACGAAATATAGCCTACTACTATGAGACAGGTAACTATTATTGAGGTGCCTGTTGATGTGGGTACCATTGAGTTTGCAGCTCTTCCGAGCAGCCCGCCAATGACGTCTCCCATGCAGAGCAAGAATCCGCTCCAGGCATAGAGTACGAGCGCGCCACGTGGGTTCCTTTCTGCGAGTGATCCTAAGACGACCCAAAACACGACCGAAAAGCAGGTATTTCCTGCTTCTAACAAATTTCCTGCAAGCGAATAGCCAAGGATTTCTGCTGCTGGAACAAACATGTAGCCAGCAATAACAAAAAGAACGGCGATCGAAAAAATTACGTCTACAGAGATAACTTGTTTCCGGAGCACATAATATATAACAAAAATAAGCAGTGGAATTATGCCCACAACTGATAGTGAAGACGAATAGCCAGATTCACCAAATGAGATTGCGTATCCATACGCTATTTGGAAAAGTAAAAGGCACAAAAACGCTCGATGGTTTAAGGGCAAAAATGAAAATGGATTGGTAAGTGCTGTTTTTGCGGGCGCTTCGTTTCGATATGAACTATCAAGAATACTAGCTGACATTTTCCATAGAAGAGCTATGGCAGCCATCTGAAGCAAGGCATAGAAAACAAGTGCTCCTAGTCCATCTAAGAGAGAAAGCGGGAATCGCAAAAGATATGACAGGAGAATTCCAACAAGTACCCATACGCAAATTAGTCGTTTATTGAGCTTTAAAAGAGCGCAACCAATAAGTACCACTAAGGCAATTTGTGCAGTGAACGTTAAACAAAGACCAATAATTGCGCATTGCGCACTGTGAGAGCAGATGCCCATATAAAGAATGAGTGTCCCTATCGGTAAACATACCATTGGGAAAAGAGTAAACATCTGTTTGGGCATACGTTTTGGGCGATAGATAGCCACAAAAGCGACAACAAGAAAGAGGAAAGCTTGTATGGCTGTACTGATATCTTTTGCATAATAGTCAATAGAAAGGGTCTGAGGAAATACCTTGTCCGTTAGCATCCATGTGCTTGCACCATACATGATGAGTGCGGGTACAAAGCGAATAAGAGCTTTAGTGTTGTTGTCGATCTTTTTCACAGGCTGACGATTCCCCCTAATTTAACGATGAGCGCAGTATAAATCACTTATTACGTATATTCAAAATCATCCATCATATAAAACCTGCTAGGGCTAAAAATCATAAACAGTGGGCGATGCGCTAATCACTATAAATTTCTATAGTGAACGACATCGATGCATCAGTTATGCATTTTAAAACAGCGAGAGGAGAGGGATGGGCACATCAATTTCTAGAAGGAGCTTTTTAACAGGAGCCGGAAGCGTTGCAGCGCTTGTTGCAAGCGCTGGGCTAAGTGGTTGCGCTCCTAAAAAAAGAGATACGTCCGAAAGTGAAACTACGTCAGTTGCTAGTAGCGAATCGTCTTGGCTAGGTAGTGCACCCACTATTGATAAAAGTTCTATCACGGATGTTCTTAGCTGTGAGGTTCTTGTTGTGGGGTGTGGCACCTCGGGGAATTTTGCTGCTTGTTCTGCTGCTGAACATGGTGCGAATGTTATTGCAATAGAAAAAGGCGGCAGAGGCGCAGGCGTTCGTGGCACGATTGGCGCAATCGGAACTAAGTGGCAAATTGCAAATGGAACTAATATAAAGGCTACTGATATTTGTCACGATATCGAGCGGTACTCTGCTAGCGCGGTGAATAGTAGGCTGACAAATCTATGGGCATCGCAAAGTGCTGAGACTGTTGAATGGTATGGTGATCTTAATATCGCTGCAGGACGTGATTTTGTTATTTGCAGTGATAACGACCTTTCGGCTGAGGAACAATCTGGGTATTATCGTCACTGGGCAACAGGGCATGCGGTGGTCCAAGATGGTAAAACAATGGAAGACGACACAGTTATAAATGCGTATGCTGTTAAAAAGGGTGTCGATTTTCATTACTTTACGAAAATGGTAGAGCTTGTTAAGGAAAACGATCGAGTAACGGGCATTATTGCTCAAGATGAAAATAGAAACTATATACAAATTAACGCCTCGAAAGGCGTAATTGTTTGCACTGGTGGATATGCGCATAACCAGGATATGCTCTCGACACTTCAGCCTGATACTATGCAAATCTTTTCATACAATTCTGGTCTTCCTAATGCTCAAGGCGACGGTATTCGGGCTTGTATCTGGGCAGGGTCTGATTTTGATGCAACTCATACAAGTATGCTATTTGATCGTTGTCCATTAGGGCCAAATCAAGTTGCAGGCAAAGATATGACCCAAGGAATGTTTTGGATGGGGTCTCAACCGTGGCTCAAAGTAAATCTTGCAGGCGAGCGTTTTGCAGATGAGTCGACTCCGTATGATTTCATCCTTCATGCTTCAAGCAAACAACCGGATCACACGTATTGCACCATATATGACAGCAATTATGAGCAGTATGTCTATCAATTTAAGACACAGGGTTGCTCACGTATGTTTCCCTTCGAAAATGGCGCACCAGTCAGTGCAATGACTCTTGATGTCGTTAAAGGTATCAATGCTCAATTGCTCGAGAAGGGCATTCTTCAACAGGCGGATACGATTGAAGAGCTTGGCCAAAAACTCAACATTCCACCAGATAAATTTGCCGAAACGGTTAAGCACTACAATCAATTGGTTGCATCAGGCACTGATACTGATTTTGGGAAAGAGTCGTTTAGACTGTCGCCTGTTGACAAGCCGCCTTATTTTGGCATACGACAAACAGGATATTTGCTTTGTACTATGGATGGTGTGCCTATAAATGAAGATATGAATGCCCTAGATCCTGATGGCAATCCAATTAAGGGATTGTATGTTTGTGGCAATGATTCAGGAAGTTTCTTTAGCCATTCGTATCCAGATCTTGTTCCGGGGCTTGCATGTGGTCGCTCGGCAACATTTGGTCGACGTGCCGGTCGCATAGCAGCGAGTATGTAGATCATCCTATATCCATGTGCTGCATGGTGTCTGTGCGGCACATGGATGGGATAGCGTTAAGTAATATTTTCGATTAGTCTTTCAAATT
Organism: Eggerthellaceae bacterium UBA5808; assembly: GCA_002417975.1. Taxonomy (GTDB): domain Bacteria; phylum Actinomycetota; class Coriobacteriia; order Coriobacteriales; family Eggerthellaceae; genus UBA5808. The sequence continues at coordinate 35,687 of DIDE01000110.1, read as the reverse complement.
GGCTGGATCAAATTGATTGATAAGATCCAGTAACTCTTGCTTCTTATGAATAGCGAGCTTTGCGTAGATACGCTTGGTGTGCGTGCGAATAGTGTTTTCGGATACGACGAGTTCTTCGGCAATGCGAGCAACACTATTTCCGCGTGCCATAAGTTCCATTACTTCGGTTTCGCGCGCTGATAGGCGATAGTGCTGTTGCAAGAGCGCGCACTGCTTTGAAATACGATCACGGTATTGATGCTCATCAGTTTTTTTAGATGTATCTTCATCTGATTCATTTGGATAATTCAGTGCGATGAGCTCGATACTCTCTGACAGCTTATCTTGCGTTGATGTTGCCTGTCGGAATCCACCTAAGCCAATGAAGTACATTATCCCCAGTAAATACAGCGCTAAAAGCGATACCGCTGCTATGGGCTGTATTCCTAATGAACTGAACTGCTCGACAAACGATCCGCCAATAAATCCAATATCATGGCACACATAGACAATAACGCCAACATAGGCGTAAATGAATACTGGGTTGATGCCGCGATCGCGGGAAGCTTGTGCGCATTGAATCATCATCAGTACAACCGCACATGCAAACGATGCATAAATGATTCCTGCAAAGATTGTGTCAAATGATGATGGCAAAAACGGCAAGAGTAAAAACCCTGTGATAACAAACGGGAAGAGTACGCGATAAGCGGTTACTACGTTAATGCGCAGGTTTTTACGTTGCCAGATTAAAAGTAATGCAAGCGCCATGATAAGCGAGGCAGCCATGGACATTACATTTACTAATGATCCAACATCCGAATTTCCAATAACCAATGAACGAACGATGCCGCTGCAAAAACCCAATGCGCCAATGCTCAATGCGCTACGCCAATAATCATGTAAGATTTGCCGATATACCGTAGGGTGTTTACGCGGCTCATCCTGGAACATAGGTTGTGTTAAATCAATTGTGCGACTTTGCAATACGATGCACAGTGCAAATAAGGGCATGAACACAGTCGGAATCAGAAATGCCGTTACAGCTACAGGAATGGTATAAAGCGCAAAATAAAAGATTACTCCATATGCGGTGCCAAGGATCAAATCGTGATTACCTCTGTCGGCATCTTGACTGGCAAATAATCGCTGCCATAGCATGTAAAATCCTGCTGATCCAACACCTAAACATGCACCACCAACGGTGGCGAAGATGATTGCATAACCAGGAAAATAAATGCCCGCTATGAGCGAACACCATCCAAGAAAATAAGGAATAGCTGCAGCTGGTACTAAGAACTGCCGTGTAGGTCCTGGAAAATAGTAGCTTCCTAAGACACTAGCAAGAAAGCTTCCCGTAAATACAAGCGACTGTGCCAGAAAGAATGTAAACAGTATATCGGGTGTTTGAAAACTCGACGGCAAAAAGGGGAATACGCCGCCCCAGATAGCTGCAGCGTTAATCGTCTGGAAAAGGGCATAGCCCATCGTTTCCACGTTGGGCTTGAGCGCGGCGATGTATCCAGTAATCTTCGTAACGTCTCCTTCCGGTGCTGTAACTATTATGACGCACCATCAGATTATTCGCAGCATCTTATGTAGTATTCGCTCGCTTTCTACCAGGCGTTTTATAAAATTCGCATGATTTATGTGACAAGCTCAATGATCAAAAGGGATACATTCGCTTTAGAGCTCGACCCGTTGAGCTTGCTTTCGATGTAGGGAGGCACCGGTAGACGTATCGGAACGCAAGCGGGCACGAGGAAGGATGTTTCGTGATCTTGTAGAGTGCGTTACCTCATTTCATTAGAGCGCATTACTGAGCATGGTATCGTGTTGCGCCAGAAACAGTAACGTATTGTGCAAGTGGCTATGAGACGAGAAAAGTAGAAGAGGGAGCTATGTCAGAAACGAACCTAAGCCGTCGATCATTTTTAAAGACGACGGGTACTCTGGGGGCTCTGGCGGTTGCCGGAGGAACTGCAGCGGCTACGGAATCTCTTTTCGGTGAAGGTGTGCCCCAAGCACATGCAGAAGCTGAAGAGAAGATAACGTTTGGGCATTGTGCTATCAACTGTCCTGGTCGCTGTTTTCTTAAGTTTCACGTAAAAGATGATGAAGTAGTCTGGGTCGATACCAACACCAGCAAAGATGCCGATGTAGACACGCCGCAAGCACGTGCATGCCTACGCGGTCGCTCATATCGTCGTTGGCTGCAATCGCCGGATCGTATCAACTACCCTATGAAGCGTGTTGGAAAGCGCGGCGAAGGAAAGTTTGAGCGGATCACGTGGGATGAAGCAATTGATACCATTGCCGATAAGCTCAAGTACACGATTAATACGTATGGTAACGATGCGGTTTACATTGATTATGCAACGGGATCAAGTGCTACAACAGCGCGTTGCTTTAATCGTCTGTTGGCGCAGGCTGGCGGATATCTCAATTTTTACAACAGCTATTCAACGGCTCAGATTGCCTGCATTACTCCGTATATGTATGGCACCAAACAAGCTGGTGGTAGTTCGCTTAAAACCGCTGACGACGCGGATTTGATTCTTATGTTCGGCACGAGTCCAACAGAAACGCGTCAAGGCGGTTTGACGACTCATTATGACTATGTACAGCTGCGTGCAAAAACTAAGGGAAAGATCTATGTGATCGATCCGCGCTTTAATGATTCGTTGACGGGCCATTCCGATGAATGGTTGCCAATTAATCCAGGTACCGATGCAGCATTGGTGGCAGGTATTGCGCACGAACTTATAAAGAACAATCAGACCGATCTTGATTTCCTCCATACGTATTGCGTTGGTTTTGACGAAGAGTCTATGCCAGAGACGTATAAGGGCAAGAATATGTCCTATTCGGATTATGTAATGGGATTGAGTTCAGACAAGACTGAAAAGACTCCTGAATGGGCTGCAAAGATTACCGGTATTCCTGCCGATAAAATCAGATCGCTTACGCAGGAGATTGCTTCTGCAAAGGCACTGCATGTCGACCAAGGTTGGGGACCGCAGCGCCGCTCAAATGGCGAATGGACGTCTTGGGCTATTATGCTGCTGCCATGCTTAGTCGGCATGATCGGTTTGCCTGGTACAAGTAATGGAACGCGCGAAGATCGCTATAGTATCTCGTTGACGAATCTTCCGTCTCCTGCCAATCCTGTGAAGGCATCGATTCCGTGCTTCTTGTTTACAGATGCGATTGATCACGGAAAGCAGATGACAAAGCTCAAAGACGGTGTAAAGAACGTCGATCAGCTTTCCAATGATATTAAGTTTATGGTCAACTATGCTGGCAATTGCATGACTAACCAACATGGAAATGTTAACAAATCACATGAGATTCTTGCTGATGAATCCAAATGTGAATTCATCCTTGGTGTTGATACTGTTCTGTGCGATTCAATGAAATATTGCGACATTCTGCTGCCTGATATGTTCCGTTTTGAACAGGTGTCCATTGTAAATACTGGCAGCGATACTGCCTATATTGTTGGTGGCCAGCCTTGCACAAGCGTGAAATATGAGCGCAAAACAGGTTACGAAATGTGTGCCTTGATTGCTGATAAGTTGGGAATCAAAGATACCTTTACCGAAGGTCTCACCCAGGAAGAGTGGATCAAAAAGCTCTATAACGCAGATGCTGCTAAGGATTCAAAACTGCCATCCTATGATGAGCTGATGGAAATGGGCATCTATACGCGCGAACATGCAGGAAAAGTGGCGATGAATAAGTTCCGCGCAGATCCTGTTGCGAATGCGCTTGATACGCCAACGGGGAAGATCGAAATTTTCTCCGAGAAGCTGCTGAAATATACCAAAGGCTGGGAAGTAGCGAGCGATGAAGAACTTGCTCCTATTCCTAAATATATCCCTGAATGGTATGGCGTTGAAACCACTACCGATGAATATCCTTTGGTGCTTACCGGATTTCACTATCGTGGTCGCACGCATTCCAGCTGGGGATTTATCGACATCCTTAAAGAGATTAATCCGCAAGAAGTTTGGATTAATCCAACTGATGCAGATGCTCGTGGAATCAAACAGGGTGATCATGTTCGTGTAAAGAATGATTTTGGCACGATTGATATTCTCGCTAAAGTCACTGCTCGTATTGTTCCTGGTGTCGTTGGAATTTCGCAGGGTGCATGGTTCAACAACTCAAAGGGTGATGGCGTTGACTACGGCGGATGTATTAACACGCTGACTACGCAGAGACCTTCGGCATTGGCTAAAGGCAACCCGCAACATACCAATATCTGTGAAATAACCAAAGCATAAGCGGCAGGAAAGAGAGGAGCAGAAACATGACTCAATATGCATTCTATTTTGATGGCACGCGCTGCACGGGTTGTAAAACGTGCGAATTCGCTTGCCGAGATTATAACGACTTACAAGTTGGAACAACCTATCGTCGTGTATACGAATACGAACAGGGCGAAACGGTTCGTGATAATGCAGGCTGCTTTACTACTTCCTGTGTGAACTATTCCGTTTCGGTCGCATGTAATCATTGCACCGATCCTGCTTGCACAAAAGTTTGTCCTACGGGTGCTATGCATAAAGATCCGGATACGGGATTAGTATCGGTTGATACCAACAAGTGCATTGGTTGTGGATATTGTCATATGGCATGTCCTTATAATGCACCCAAGGTTGATCGCGAAAAGGGTCATTCGGTTAAATGCGACGGATGCAAAGATCGTGTTCTTGCTGGTGAAGATCCAGTATGTGTAGAAGCATGTCCGGCTCGTGCGCTTGCTTTTGGTACGCGCGAGGACCTTATGAAAAAGTATCCTGATGCGCAAATGGCTGATATTGCGCCACTTCCCGAGGCGAAGTATACGTCGCCGAACCTACTAATTAAACCAAGCGCCGACGCCAAGCCGGCTGGCACGATTGATGGAATCGTCGCTAATCCTTTGGAGGTGCAATAACTATGGATATGGCAATGCAAGAACTGCCATTGGCATTCTTTACTACCTTAGCGCCTATTGGTGCAGGTACTTTTATTGCATTAGCACTAGCTTTTTTAAGGGCTGATTATTCTGATGATCAGTTCAAACGGATCGATAAGATGACTATTATTCCACTGATCCTACTCGTTATTGGCTTTGCTGCTTCGTTCTTTCACCTTGCGAATCCTTTGCATGCCATGGGCGTATTTGGTGGACTCGGATCATCTCCTCTTTCGAATGAAATTGCAGTTGGAGTTGTCTTTCTCGTAGTTGCTGCTCTGTACTGGATTCTAGCGATGATGGGCAAGCTTGATGGATCGGTGCGTAAGGCTTTCATTTGCGTGGTGGCTGTCTTGGCTTTAATTTTTGCTTGCTTTATTGGATTGGCATATTACGTGGATACTATTCCTTCGTGGGCAACACCTGCTGCGCCTATCAGCATTATCGGGTTTGCGTTGGCTGGAGGATCGATCCTTGGAACGTTGATTTTATCGCTCGCGGATAGCATGAACGGCGACGAGATGACATCTGTTAAAAAGGCATTGTTGATTATGCTTGCTGTTGGCGCTGTGCTAGGTATTGGTGGGGCGTCTTGCCAATTTGTGACAGCCGCAGGTATTGTTACTGCAGCGACTAATGGTGCGCAGATGACTACAGCGGTAGCTGGATATTTTGCTGGGTTTCTTGTTATCTTTATTGCAGGTGCGATGATTGGTGCCTATTCCCTGATCAAAGAGACAAAGGTGCCTGTTGCGACAGGTGCGGTAGTTGCAATTATTGTAGCTGTATTCCTAGCTCGTTTAGTGTTTTACGCGTTAGAGATTTCGATAGGTTTGTAATATTCGGCCGTCGATGCGTTCGTTGGATGACTCGATGGGTTTGACGAACGATTCTAGATTGAGCTGGTTTTGAATCTAGATTCAGTGATGGCAGGAATGTTGCAATCACTGCTCGATGACACTTCTATAACGATGGAGTGCGCTACGACAACAGCGCACTCTTTTCGCTTGAGAATGGGGATGACAAAATGGATACAACCACAACGAATAAACGTCCTAGTCAGGAAGATTGCGACAAAATTGTATTAGCTTGTAATATTTTAGGGCCCTTATACGTGAACGACCCAGAGCATGATACGTCGACTGAATCTGTCTATCGTGCAATTGCATCGCTAAACACAACGAAAGCCGCCGATGAATGGCCATTTGCTGATGCGTGCATCGCTAGCTCATCAATAGATCTTATGCAGCAAGGTTTAGAAGACGGTGTTCCAACCCAGCAGACTGTTTGGGAATTTCGGCGTCTGTTTGTTGGCCCAAACCCTATGCCGACTCCACCATGGGGCTCGGTCTATACCGATCGAGAACAGGTTGTATTTGGGGAATCAACGCTTGCATTGCGCCAATGGATGCGTGAATATGGCATACAGCGCATGGGGGATGACGCAACTCCCGATGACCAAATTGGACTTATGCTGTTGCTTCTCTCGTGGATAGCTCAGCACAAGCCATCTCTTGTCTCAGACTTTTTGCAGAATCATTTGCTTACTTGGTCATCTCACTTTTTGCAGGAACTAGAGCTGGTCGCCGACGCTCCATTTTATCGTGGGCTAGCTTGCCTTACTCGTTCGACGCTAGAAGGATTGCAAATTCATTTAGGTATTAAAATGGAATATCCGCACTATTATCGCTAACGTAGTTACTGGTTGAATATGCGGCATTTGGGAACGAACTGTTGTGCATGGTGTGCGACGGCGATTGCGTTACAGTACTCTATATGTGGATGATGTAACGGCGTTGAGTTTGTGCACTATACGGATGGATATAACGGTGCTGAACTTGCACATGTCACAGCGCGTATAGGCTAGTCGGAGGGGCATAGTATGCTGGGACTTGCGACAGCAACAAGTGAAATATCGCTCGTACTATTTACGACGCTTGCGCCTTCTGGTGCTATCGCTCTTATGATCATGGCGCTAGCCGCGATGCTCGGGCATCTATCTGAGCGTGCGGCTCAGCGCGTTCGACAATGTATGTGCATTCCTCTGGTCGTTACCATGGTTGGTCTGGTGATATCTGCTACTCATTTAGGCAGTCCGTCCAATGCTTTGTATGCGTTCTCCGGTGTGGGCAGAAGTCCTCTTTCGAACGAAGTCTGTGCAGCGGTTTTATTTCTGGCTCTTTCTGGATCGTTTTGGCTCTATTCGTTTTCACGTACGCGTCATATAGTGATCGAGCGTGTGTGGCTGGTGGCAATTATTGTATCGGGCGCGCTGTTCATCCAATTGGTCTCGCGCGCCTATTCGGTTGAGACCATTATTACGTGGGACGATCCTTATATGCCCGTTACCTTATGGCTTAACGCTTTCACGGGAGGACCTGTATTAGCGATGCTGTCGCTTGAAATTGCCGACGCAGGTTGCTTGACGCGCAGAATGCAATTGATCCTATGTGGTGTATCGGCTCTTGCGTTGGCTTTGAGCATTATTGTCTTGTGCTTGGTCAATGCTGATCTGGAAGGTATGAGAAATTCTTTGGCAGCAGCGACGGATTTGCTGCCTTCATATCCTGCGGCAATTGCGGGATGCGGGCTTCTTTCCGCGGCCGGTATAACGCTCGCTGTCCTTTCTGTACGTACAGGCGCCGATGCTCAGCGCAAGGTTGATATCCGTCGATCTCTTATTAAGCAGGTCATTGCTTGTTTACTTATCTTTTTGGGCGTGTTTATCATCCGCTTTGCTTTTTACATGCTTCATATGACGGTAGGGTTGGGTATCTAGGTTTCTAGTGGTTGTGCGAGCTGGGATTAACCTTTTTATTACCTATTGTATATTTGCTCCAAATATTAGTACTTGGATACTTCTGACTTTACGATCTATGATATATGTATTACGAGGTCTTACAGATCAAAGGAAGGAGGAAATATGTCTAGTGCAACAATGACTATTAGGCTTGAAAGCGAAGAGAAAACACTTATCTTGGACTACGCTCATACGTTTGGTATTTCCGCATTGGAATTCATACGGACAGCAGCTCTTGAACGTATTGAAGATGCGTTAGATCTTAAAACATGGGAAGAAGTAAAAGTTGAATTCGAGTCGGATCCAACTACTATTTCTTCTGCTGCAATTGCAAAGAAATATTTATAACATGTGGACTCTTACGTTTTCTAAGAAGGCAGATAAGCAACTTTCAAAAATGGATCCTGACATACGACGCGTTATCCTTGCTATTGCGGCTGGTCAAAGAAAAGATATTTATATATAAATATCTTTTCTATTTATTAGATCCTAATCTACAAGGCCGGCAAGAACTTCGTTCGTTTTCATCTTAATTATGCGTATATCTTCTTCGTTCGGTCGTTGTGAGATGTCGCCCATCTTGCCGTAAAGGCTTCCTTCTTCCCATCCTTGGAACTTTCCTGGCGTATACCATTGATCGAGGACGAAGCATCCCATGTGCTCAAGGAACTGAGCCATATAAGCTCCAGCTGTCCATCCTTCGCGCTCTCCGGTGTGAACTCCTGAATAGGTGCAGAACGCAATAGAAAACGTTCGATGTCGTTTGGGCGCTCCTAAGGGACGGACGCCGTGGCGCTCACGTTTAAGTGTGCGCTTGATAAAGTGTTGTACTTCTTCTGGAGGAATCCACTGATACGATGGCGATCCAAAAAAGATAAGATCATAGGGGTCAAAATTAATTTCTAAATGTTCGGTGATGCGTAGCGTATCGACTTCGATGTGCTGCTCATTGATCGTTTTCTCAATTGCCTGTGCGACTTTTTGCGTATTGCCTCCCGAGCTCCAAAATAAGATAAGACATTTCATGTGCATCCCTTTCTCTTTTAACGTACAAAATTGATATATTCATTCGTGTAATACAAACTATATTTCAAACGATAAGGTGAAATAGCCACTATAGTGGTGATAAACCAGTACGATTTTGACAGGGGTAAGACATGGATGCGCATTTACTTTCATTGACTGATGCTGATTTCCCCATTGCTATCATTGAACACTGCAAGCAGCGAAAAGGGTCCGTATTTCGTGCGCATGCGCATAATTCCTGTCTACAATTGTTTTACTTTACCGGCGGGCATGCGCATATTCGTTGTGGCAAAGCGGAGTTTGCTGTGCAACCAGATGATATTGTCCTTGCGAATCGCGGGGAAGTTCATCACTGCACAAGTGATTCAGATGAGCTGCGTTATTTTGTGCTCAGGATTAACCTTGAGGTTGTGCGTGCATCTGTTCCGCAGGCGATCTATACCCGTTACGGTAGACCGATAGATGAAGGAACGCTTCTCTTTGAGCATCGGTTGGTCGATCCAGCTATTCGGAGATTGCTTGACCGTATGATTTCTGCGCTGCGCCAGCAGGATAAGGGATATGAGCTGACTCTTATGGGATTGTGCTATGAATTAATCTCTCAACTGTTGAACTGCCATACTATTGCTCAGCTTCCACGTGATGCAGCGATGTTCTCTAAGCAGATGAGCCGTTTTGGGAAGGTGCTTGATTACATCGATCAGTACTATGAACAGGATATTGTTCTCAGAGATCTTGCTGATATTGCATGTATGTCGCAAGGTTATTTTTGTCGGACGTTTAAAGATATGATTGGATGTACGGCAATTGATTATCTAAACAGGACGCGCGTTGAAAAGGCAATCGTGCTGTTGAACAAACGAGATATGAGTATCGATCAAGTGTCGCGTGTAGTTGGCTATGACAACGCCGATTATTTTAGGCGCCTGTTCAAGCGCTATATGCATGAAACACCAGGCGATTATTTGCGAGATAGCAGGAAACTTTTACTTTAGAGGTTACAAATATTCTACGCGTCGTTGTGACACGAATGCTAATAGTAGAACAACTACTGTAATGACTGGTAAGAACCATAAACGATGATCTTCTCCAGGGATCCAACTTTGATAAAAAATGTTTGCTGTTTCGTATAGATACGACAGCGGATTTACTGATAAAGGGTCACCTCCATAGGTGCTTGCTATATCATGCATGAATGCATGTGTCTTATGAACTTCTGGAAAGGCCATTAAAGCCATGATGAAAAAAGCAGGAATAGCTTTTAAAATGTCGTATAAAAAGAAGAATAATGTATTTGAGAAAAACAGAGCTAAAAAGGCGTAAGCAAAAGTTATAGGCAAAGCTGCAGATAACGAGAATTCAGAGATAGTATGTCCTCCTGTGTAGTAAGCAAATAAGCTTGAAGAACTATCTACGTTGACGGGTATGCCAATACATATGGCCCCTATCAGCAATAGAGACAGATGGGCGATAGTGGCGCTTAATATTGAAACGACAACAACATCACTTGCCTGAGCGATAAAGATATGCAATCTTTTGCCTGCGCGAACAATGAAGTTACTATTTGAGCGCTGTTTCCAAATGCGTATAAGAATAAGTGCGGTAACGAGAGGATACATAAACCAAATAAGGGGAAGTCCAATGGAAGGATTATATGCAAATATATACAAGTCAAAGATAGTAAAATTCGGCCATATTGTATGAATTGCGAAGTAATAGCCTAATGATAATAGTGGGAGAGACAAGAGCAATGCCCAAGATTCTCTATCCATTAATGGTCCTATGAGTACCGACGCTGTGTATACTTGGTGCATATGAAAACATCGCTTGGTGTTAGTGCTTTTTCCCATAAGGTGTGCCCTGTCAGTTTCTTTTAGCTGCTTGTATCATATTGGCGGGTTATGTCACCAATATATATTGTTTTGACAGTTGTTGAATCACCTTGGTCTTTTCGATTTTCCGCTAGCAGACAATCCGCTTGCGTAAGAGATGATTTAGGGATAAAGAATCCAATAATAAAGTTGTTATGACTATGCGATGTAAGTGTGGGAAGATAGTACTCTTCTTTAGTTTGTGTTCCGTTGATTATCCAAGGATCGTAGTCAGCTATCGTAACAAGATTTTGGTTGTCTTCAATATGTGCTATGCGCAACGTTCCTAGGTTAACCTTGCAGGAGAAGTTGTTGTCGTTTTTGACAGAAAGCATAGTAGTAACAAGAAGCCACGTATTGTTCAAATAACCGTTGTCATCGATTGCATAAAGATCGTTTGCTGCATTGAAAGTCTCACGAGCTTCGTCGTAGCCGAATATATCTGTCTTTTTGTATCCATTTGGTAAATGTGAGCTGATTGAACAAGAGGTCAGCGTAGCTTGAACTGTTGCCACCTCTGAGGGGCTATTGGCCTTTAAGGCATCTAATTCTATAGGTTCGTTCATGTCAACTTGTATTGATGTACTGTTGGGAAAAGAGCACGAGCATTCAATGATGCTCAAGATAACAAGAGTACATATGAGGCTAATAGAAGCGCATGCAAAATGGATAGTTTGATGGGCGCGAACTCTGCTCGTGCGGGCTGTCATAAAACCTCAACCTTTCGAATTGGTCTAAAGCCGAGTACAAGTGAAATGCTTATAGCTATTAAGGCAGCAACAAAAGACCATTCGATATATGAGAAGCCGTCGATAATGATAGCGTTCCGTATCATCATTGATCCTCCGAGGAAAAGTAGAGGCGATACAAAATAAGCTGAGGCAACGACAAAACAAAGAAGAAAAACGTATGCAGGGATAGCTCCAACCGCAGTCGAAAAGGCTGTTAAAAGCAACATGCAAGCAAGCAACGCGATCAAAATGAATAGATACATTGCAAAAAGTTGATCGACACTGCTGAAAGATAATCCTACACTCCATTGAGTCGGAATAAGTGATAGGGAACCTCCCAAAAGGAGCGAAAACATGGTAGATAACAGAAGTTCCCATACAAAATAGGATATTGTGACTATGATGCTGCAGGCATATTTTGAGGCGATCCACATAAAACGACTTTGGGTAAGTGGCACAATCTGGCGTGCTTGGTTTTTTGATTCATTCGCGAATGCAGAACATGACAGATAACCAAGCAAAAAATATGGTGCAGCCCAATACATATCAAGAATAAAAAACTTGCGCAGCATTGGGTCGAAAGGCTCCATCCCTCGATGCGAAAATGCTATCAAATCTCCAGTGCTGAATTGAACGCCAGAATCAACCAGTTCTGGATCGATAGTAGTGTTGAACGTAGGGTTAATGCTGCTGAAAAATGCAGTCTGTATTGCTAGAGGAAGGCAAATACAGAGAATAATTGCTACGCCATTATCTCCTAAGATGCGTTGAACTTCATAGTGAATGATTCTTTGAATATGTCCGCTATATATCCTCATAACGCACGCCTTTAACAAGCAAAAAGATAACGAGAATTGCTAGTGTTGCTAATATTGCCAGTGTAACGACCCAGAATATCGAAGGATAAGGCTGAGCTGGTAACAGCACATTAAGAGGGGCAAATCCCGCATAACTAGTATTCTGCGTTGCAAGCTGCACTGCTACACAAAGCATAAAAGGTGCAAGTACGACTATAAAAATATTGCGAACGTATAATGCAAGGACAGTCGATACAAGACCGAATATCCCCGATCCAATAAAGGTCATGGCGAGAAATAGCGCGATATAGCACCAGGGTTGTGCGTAAAAGAGCTCGGCGAGCATAGTACTTGCCATTACGGCATACATAAATGTAGTTGGATCAGGCATTATCTGTGGAAGTAAGCATGCAACAGCAATAATGTTTATAAGTAACGGTATAACCGTTGTCGCACCACATACGAGCACTATTGCTAAAAGCTTTGCTGCGAAATAGTGTAGTCGTCCCTTCCGGCTAATGAGTTGATCTGCAAAGTTTGAGGATATATCAGAGCAAAGGCTTGTTGCATAAGGAATGCAGGCGATTAATGGTAAGGCATAATAGAAAATTGATGTGGTGATTGTAAACGGTGTGGCTCCTATCCAATTGCCAAAAAAAGAAGGTGGGCATTCTCCCTTTAAGCCACTTCTTAGAGTCGCAAAATTGTCTGAGAGGGAATAAGGAGCTGCTACAAGTGCAACATTTGCTACAGCAATGACAATTCCAAAGCTAAGGGTAAAGACAAATGCTGGATTCATGAATGCTCTTCTTAGCTCAAAGATAATTATGCTATTCATAATGTCTTACTTTCGATAATAGTTTGTGCTTCCTGATGCCTATAAGGAAGTCCCAGATCAATCGATGTCTCATTTGGATATGCTGTTAATTCGAGTCTTATGTTTCGTGATCCAAATTCGTTCCACGAAGCAGCATTAAACCCAAATTGTGTATCATATGCGCTAAAGGGCATAAATACCTCAGAGGACTCATTCGGCTTTAGCTTTAATGACGTAAGATTTGGGTTGAGCATTTTAAATAGGCGGAAATCGCAACCATTTGCCCAGGCATATTCGCGTGCTTTAAGAATGGCTAATGGTATGGGCTCTTCGTGGTCAGCATCGTTTTGTAAGAGGATCTTCACAATTAAAATTTTTGCTTTTGATGCGCCCTTGTTTGTAATAACGGGATCTTCGTAATAAGGAATAAGCTTTATAAGCTCATCGTCTTCCAACACTACGCTTTCTATGACCTTCATCGTTGTCCCTGCAAGTTCATTTTCTTCATCTGAACTGTTTGCAAAGGTGACCTGGTCTCCTAGCGAATAGCTATGTACAGTGCTTGCTGGAAAAGTATTATTTACTGTGATAATGCGCAAGCAAATTAGGCAGGATATGCTTATGACTAAAAAGGGGATAAATATGACGATAGCGATAAAACGGTATCGTTTATATTCTTTCATGATGCACCAATTCTTTTGAGATGATGCGTCCTTCCGCTAAGATAACTATTTCATCAGCGAGTAAGTTGAGCTCTTCACTGTCATGACAGGCAATTATAATGAGCGCACCATCATGTTTTGCCTTGCTGATGATGTGTTCAACATATGCGATGCCAGATGGATCAAGAGCATTGATAGGTTCATCAAGAAGAATGATGTCGGGCTTTTCCATAACAGCGCAGGCGACGCCGAGCCGTTGCTTCATACCGAGTGAATATTTGCGGTAGCTGCGCTTATCATCGGGATCAAGCCCGACACTTGTGATGGCTTTGCGAACATCATCTGTATTGATAAGTCCTTTAAGGCTTGCAATGAGTTCCAGATTTTTTAGTCCCGAATATCTTCCGATAAATGACGGGTTCTCTATAAGCAATCCGACACTTTTGGGGAAAGAAATATCTTTTCCTAGGTGTTTATCATCAATGGTAATACTTCCAGATGTTGGGAATATCAGACCTGATAGTGCTCGCAACAACATAGTTTTGCCAGATCCGTTTTTGCCTTGAAGGCCATAAATGCGGCCTCGATTGAATCCGCATGTGATGTTATCAAGCACGGTGACGCCCTTTATCGTTTTACTATAAGCGTTAACTTCGATATACATATAGGCGGTCCTTTTTTACGGTCGCACTCTTGGGCCTCTTAACAAGGATGATCGATACAGACCAGATAGCTTGGTACAAATCTTAGATGCTGTCGGGGCTCCAAACACCCGTAATAGCTCCACCATGATTGGACTCGCTTAGCCATAATAATGCACGTGGATATCCATTTTCATTTACGAAATTAGTTAGATATCCCTGTGATCCTGGGCCATAATAATATGCATGGCTCCCAACATATTGAGGGTTCCAACCCCACCCAGTTGCAAAAACTTCAACTTTATGGTTTGGGCCAGAATAGCAAACATCCCATGAAGATGTGGCATCAAGTTTTTCACGTGCGTCCGTATAACTTACACTACGGTATTGAATCCACGAATTATATTTTGTATCGCCATGATTATTGGCGAACGCACTCTCAATAGCGAATGGTGCAATCAAAGCTGCAATAATGAGTGCCATACTAGCTAAGAGAATGAACTTCATTAAAGGATTATGTAATTTTTTATCCATAATGATCCTCTCTACTCCACTTAATATGGAAGGGCAGATGAACTGATACTAGGTCAAACGATGTATGAGATCTTTATATCACCCACCTTCTTTTGGTAGAACCACACCTAGGCTAAATACTCGTTTCGAAATTAGTATTAATTGAATATTTACAGGCGTAGTTGGCGAAATCGCTCATGCTAGTCGCTTCACCTTCCTTCCGCATTGACTTTTTTAATAAAAGAACTTCCTAAAATGTTACTTTGCTATAGCTCTACTTATTAATTAATAAGTAGATTCTTCCGATCGTTAATCTTGCTAATTTCGCACATACAGAATATAAGAAGGTGCAGAGTAGCTGAAGGAATGATTTGATTAGGCTAAGAAATTTAGTTGCAGAGTCTTCTAATAACAGTTGGGCTAATGAGTATTTATGAATGAAACGAACATTTATTCATAAATACTCATATACAAATGAATCAACTAAGACTCTATGAGTAATTTGCACTTTGATGTAGACTGCAACTATCAGCGCCCACCCAAGGCTACGTTTTGTGCTAAACGTCCTGAAATGCGGTGGGCCAGTAGTTGAACTCTTGGATGAACATTAAGATCTTGTTTGCATATCTAAGGAATGTGCTTGTGCTATGCGTTAAAGACGTATTCACTGTCGAATCTAAATCACTTGTTTTCGAAAGCAGACTTGCTCAATTGCTGCGCCTCGCAATGAGTGCCAAAAAATATCTTGCTGCTGCATAAGGGCTGTTAGCGTTGCACTTGCTGGAATTGTTGCTGCTTCATTTTCGACGGCATCCGGCGCAATTTTAGGCATGTCAGATTTGATTATTCGTAATATTTCGGGATTCCGTCGTGATTCTGACGCAAATCATAAAGATCCGCAGCTACATTGGGTACGCATCTGCATGGTCCCGCTAACTCTTGCTGGTATCTTTATCGCCGCGCGTATTGCTCAAACAGGTATTCTTCTTACTCTTGCGTTTGATCTTATGCTTTGTTGTTTGATTCCTGCTTTGTTTGGTGGGCTGTTTTGGAAGCGGTCTTCGACAAAGGCTGTGGCTGCGTCTTCTATTGTTGGGCTTGTTCTCCGTCTTGGATTCTTTGTCCTCGTACCAACAGTATATGGAGCCGATAACACCTTGCTCTATATTCCTAATGACATCTTTAGTTCTGACATGGATGGATGGTGTACATTCATTTCGTTTGGTTGCGCTACTGTTGCATACTTTGCGGTTGCGGCTTTTTGTCCACGGACCGTTGAAGAAGATGAGCGCGAACAAAAAGAACTTCTAAGTCTTGAACAGGAACGGACAATTAGTTCTGAAGCGTTGTATCGTCGTGCACTAAAAGTTCAACGTGAAGATGCGCTTGATTTCTACGAATCAGCAAAGAAGGCAGGGTTTCCTGTAGATGTTGAGCTCAGTCAAGCACGTCATGCTCTCGATCAATCAATTAGCGAATGCGTTGGAGCCGTGGAATAGACTGGATATCGATCGTTTATATGCTGTGTGGTGCCCGTAGATTAGTCCGTCGTATTCTTTATGGCAGATACAGTAAATACGAGATGACCTTCATTTTGCATACGTCTTATTGCACTCCCCAAGTGCGAGTGCTCGCACTCGGGGAGCTCTTTTGGAACGCAGAAAATTAGATTTGTTGAGTGCGGGTTAATTTGCTTGGAATTTTATATTTTGTATGCTTGAATATTTGTGATTGCATCTCATCCCAAACAATCATCTAGAATATAGCCGCATTACTCCCTAGAAATCCCAAGTTTAAGTACAACGATAACTTTATGCACCACACTTTTAGTCCTGGTCTATCTCTAGCTTATTCGCATAAAGCCTGATAAAGTCATACCTCAATATATGGTGTACTTTGTTACGCATATTGATGCATATGATACGTCTTGATAGTTTTGACTATTAAGGTAAAGTGCAGAGAAACCGCATGCATACAAGCGACTCGCATGCAAAGAGAATCAGGGATGAATTATCTAGGTGCGGGACGATAAGGGGTGATGTCATGCGGCATGCAACGTTGCTGTTCCCAAGTGACTACTACGATACAAACAAGGTCGACGATGATTTTCAAGCAGAATGGGATGCCGCCGTTGCTTGCGCGTGTTTTGATTGCATCTTGTTCAACTTTAATGCCTTTAAAGAAAAGGGCGTTCTTACATTCCATAAACCCGTGCAGGACCCAGAGATTCCGCTCATATATCGTGGGTGGGCGATGGATCCCGAACAATATCGGCTTTTTTACAACAACCTGATCATAAAGGGCTTGCGGCCAATTACAAATCCAGATTGCTATAATGCGCTGCATTTGTTTTCGCAGGAGACGTATGAGCGTTTTGGTAATTCGCAGGATGGCGAAAGCGACCTGCCGGGCTATCCAGATACGCCTGTCACAATCGAATGTGAGGGGACTGATATAAATGTTGCCACGGTTAATACGGTATTCAAACGTTTTATGATTACAGAACGTGCGAAGTCGGCAAAGGAGCCGTTGTTTCCACGCTATATCGATACGCCTATTTCTCAAGACAAACTTGATACGTTTATATCAGACTTCATTAAGTTACGTAGCGAACCGTCTACAGAGGGAATCGTTCTTAAAGAGTTCGTGAATCTAAGACGCTACGATGGCGTTACCAATGAATGGCGAGCGTTTTATATTGCGGGTTCGCTTTTAACGCTCAAACAAAATTCCGATTTAGATGAACCATGCACATGCCCGCCTATGCTTTACGTGAAGGCGTGCACGAGCTTGGGCAGCCCCTACTGTGTGGTTGATTTTGCGGAATTGGATGATGGCTCGTGGATCGCTCTTGAGCTCGACGATGGTCAAGTTGCGCAGCTTGCGACTACGCAAGATCCTTCCCAGTACTATCGTGCTCTGAGCAAAGTAGTGCAACGCTGCTTTCTTGGCTATTCGAATGGACGCTTTGAGAAGGCATACGACATAGTCAATAAGGATGTTGGCAAGGACTATTACATCAGTGCCGCCAAGGACTTTGGCGAAAGTTGGGCGTTTACCATCGATCAAGGTAATGGCCAATTCGAATACGGGGGACCATGCGATATAGCTTACTTCGTTAAAAAGAATGACTTTACGCTGTCGTATGAACCGATGTCCGAAGTTATAATTCGATGGGAAGCGATGCCGGATATCCCTCTTTTGAGGTAGGAGGTTCTATGACCGACGCCATCATCAATAGGCTAACGCTCCAAGGGTCAGCCTTACTTCCATAGTTGTGTATTGCTAATGGCATAGAGCGGGATATTTTTCATCCAGCTTTCATCTCGAAAGTCAGACAAACTAAAGCGCAGTGAGTTCATTTCGCTATAACTTTTGCTAAAAGTGCGTAGGCTTTTTGCTCGAAGATTTTCTTCGGCCTTAACTTCAATCGGGTAGGTTGATCCAGCTTTTTGAACAAGAAAATCAATTTCTCCGCTTGAATTATTTGCCGACCAATAATACGGTGTAAATCCGCAAGCGACGAGTTGTTGGCAGACATATTGTTCCGCCAATGCTCCCTTAAATTCCGTAAAGATTGTGGTCCCGCTAAGCACGCTCTGCTGATCCAAATCAGCCATTGCGCCAAGAAGGCCAATGTCGAGTGCAAAGAGTTTGAACGTTCTTTCGTCTGCGTATGCCGATAGCGGTATGCCTGGTTTTGCTACATGATCTACTTTAGTAACAACCCCCGCCTGCGAGAGCCAGGTAATGGCTGATCGATAATCGCGTGAGCGGGCTCCTTTGCGAATCTGTCCAAAAACAAACTTTTTATTTTCTTTTGATAGGTGCCGTGGAATTGATTTCCAAACCGAAAGTGCATGTTCGGTTTCCAATGCACCAAGATGTTTTGAGGCATCAAGCTGATAACTACGCAATATCTCGCGTTGTACTCCTCGTGCATCGGAGAGAATGCCGCTTTCGGCATAGACGGAAACGGCTTCGGGCATGCCGCCAACATAATAGTATTGTTTGAGCAGCGGAATAAGCTGTGACGAAAATGCACTAATGCTTGTGCGGTTTCCTTCGTCGATAAGCTCTCGTAACATGGTATTACCTGTAGCATCAAGAAACTCTTGAAATGATAGAGGATACAGATTGAGTATATTCACGTTTCCTACAGGGAATCCGGTTCCTTGATGAACAGTGAGCCCTAAAAGCGAACCCGCAGCAGCTATATGAAGGTTAGGCATACGCTCGCGAAAGTACTTTAAGGATGTAAGTGCTTTTGGACATTCTTGGATCTCGTCAAAAATAACAAGAGTCGAACCTTCATGGATTTTTGCATTGGAAGCTGCCTGTATAGCGGTAAGAAGTCGTGGGATATCGTATCCAGCTTCAAAGGAAGAGGCCAATGCCGTATTACCGTCAAAGTTTACGTATGCTACATCTTTAAAGCGCGTAGCGCCGAATTCTTTAAGAAGCCAGGTTTTTCCCACCTGACGAGCACCGTTTAAAAGAAGCGGCTTTCTACGTTTTGAATTTTTCCAAGCATCGAGTTTTGCCATGAGCTGTCTATCCATCAGCGCTCCTTTTTGCTTAAAGAAGTATGTCCTTATAGTAGCCTAAAATGGCGAAAACTCGGACGTAAAATGACCATCTATGGCGAAAATCAGGACGAAATAACGCCCCAGGATATACATCCCAGGGCGCTATGACGTGCAACGTACTTTGTGCTTGCTAGCGTGTTGATCTAGTTACGACGCCAGAAACGATACGCCATGCAGAGCGTAGAAATTGCAATCAGCAATAATACGAAGCATACCGTAAGGGGAGTGTTGCTGTCTCCTGTATTCGGGCCGAACGTAACCGAAGCATCCGTGCTATTTGTGGTGACGTTGTTGTTAGTAATGTTTGTTGTGACATTACTAATAGTACTTCCATCGCCATCTGCGGTTCCACCAGCGTTAGGATTCGTTGGCTCAGGCGTTACTGGATTGTCTGCAACTTCGACGGAAACCTTGTTGCTGTCGCCGCCAGTAATCGTGGTTGCAAAGTCGGGGATAAGCGCGGAATCGGTGATGTTCATATGGGCAATATTGTCGATGGTCTTGCCAGCGGCTGTATCGTCTGCCGTTACCGTAAAGGTAAGGTCGCGGCTTTCGCCTGCTGCTAATGATGTTATGAACCAATTAACTCCTGTGTCGGTTAGGGCTCCTCCTACGCTGCTCTTAAAGGTTGTATTGGCAGGAATTGCATCCTGGACCCAGACGCCAACAGCAGGGGACTTCTCCGTGTTGGTTACAGTAACCGTATAGGTAATCTCATCGCCTGTGCTGACATCTGATGAGCTTGCCTTCTTTACAGTGGTTACTGTGTGGCTGACCGCGTAGGCGTTATCAAAATCCAGGCCGTCCACGTTGGTGCCGTTACGTGTAATGGTACGTGCCGCAGTAAGAACTCCATTGCCATCATCGGTTACTTTGACTGTCATTTGGAAAGCGCCAGTGTCGTAGGTGTAGCCAGGTGTGCTTCCGGCAACTTCGTGCACGTTGTACACATACGTTCCTACTTTGCTGTAGGTGATCGTACCCATTTCGACGCTGCCCGATCCCTTTATCGTGCGCGTGACTACGCCGTTCTTAGCATCGATTGGCAGAGGCTCGGTACCCGTATCTCCGGTCATTTCAAAGCTAAAGACCTCATCGGTTTTTGGCGTCATGCCACTGATCGTCTTGGTGATTGGTGGATCCATCGATGTTGGGGTAGCGGTGTAGGTGTTATCAAACGTAATAGCGTTTGCATCTGCGCCATCTTGGGTAACCTTGGAGGTTGCCGATAACGCAGCATCTTTATCTTCAACGGTTACGGTAAGCGTATAGACGGAGCTGTCATAGGTATAAGCGGGATGCGCAGCGGTCTCGTTGTTCTCGACGATTGTATACACGTACGTGCCTGCTTTGGTGTAGTTAATAGTTCCAAAGTCTGCCGTACCAGCACCGCTGATAGTTTTTTGTATGGTTGATCCAACCTGTGCTCCATCAGGCATTGGCTCTGTTCCCTCATTGCCATTCATGCTAAAGCTGAATGTTGTGGGGGAGCCAGGGACTGCGCCGCTAATGGTCTTGGTAACTGTAGGAACAGCAAGGCTTCCTGCTGTTGCCTTGTAGCTATTGTTGAAAGTAGCTGCGTCGACAGCAGTCGGTGTCATAGTTGCGCCCGTTGCATCGCGTACCTGCTGGACCGAAGATGCGGCATTAAGTTGACCATTGATATCGGTGACTACAACGCTTACAAGATAAGCGCTCTTATCGTACGTGACGCCTGCAGTTGTACCGCCAGTCTCGGTTACAAGATATTTATAGGTTCCTGCAGCGTCATAACTGATTGCTCCAAATCCGCTAAATGCTTTTGTTCCTGCGGCCGTCATAGTCGTGGTTGCATCGGTTTGTGTGGGCACAGGAGCTGTTGGTGTGGAATCATCAGCTGCAATGTGCGACGTGAACGTGGATGAGAAGTTATCAGGCGTGTCACCCGTCAGCGTCTTAGATGCAGAAGGTGTCCAAGTGGTCGAAGCAGGAGCGTAACTATTCGTAAATGAGACTGCAGCTGCTGGGGCAGGAGTAATAGCTGCTCCTTCGGCGTCGGTAACCTTTTGCAGTGTAACGGTTGGCGTGAGCTGACCAGACGTATCGCTAACGGTAACAGTTGCTAAGTATGTGGTCTTGTCATAGGTCATACCTGCATCGGTACCGTTTGATTCCTGAATCTGATACTTATAAGTTCCTGCATCGGTGAAAGTAATCGCTCCGAAGCCACTGAAAGCTTGCGTCCCTGCAGCCGTCATGGTTGTGGTCGCAGTTGCTCCACTTGCGGCAGGTAGGGGAGCATTTGGCGTACTGGCATCTGCTGTGACAGTTGCATTAAACGTAGCAGATAAGTCACTTGGCGTAGTGCCTGTCAGCGTTTTAGAAGCAGACGGTGTCCAGGTGGTCGAAAGCGCCTTGTATGTATTGGTAAATGCTTCGGTCACATCGGTAGTCATTGTACCGTTTACGCTGTCGGTCGTATTTGATGCATAGTTGTAATCCAAATAGCAGAACACAGCGCCCATTGCCGTGCAGTAATACGGATTATGGGTCAGTTCAACCTTATTGTTAAACGTCAGAGATAACGTTCCGTCGTCTTTAACTTCAGGGTTAAGGAATGTGCTGTGTACATAATCGGTATCGAAACTCGAAGCGTTTTCTGGATCGGGAGCGCTAATTACGTTGCCGGCTATACTTCCTCTAAGCAGCTTAGCCTTTGTTCCTTGAGGAATGGAAGGCAGTCCGCTGAGCGTTGTGATAACAGGGTAGGAGCCAGTTTTTGCTGCAGTATATGCCGAATATAATGTGTTAGGCCAGGTGTAATAGCCACTTACGGCGTTAGGCGTAAGTTCGCTCATTCGCACGATAATCTTGCGTTGAGTTTTCTCGGAGACCGTCCATCCTGTGCCTGGATCAACCTCTGTAACGGTATATGCGGTTCCGTAGGGGACATCATTTATTGTGAATGAATCACTACCGGTAATGCCTGAAACACGTCCCGTACCACTGTCGTTAAGTGTGAGTTCGCCGGTGGTTCCATCTTTTCGCGTGTAGGTATAGGTGCCAGTCAAAGGTGTACCTGTGTCATCTTTTAGTGTGACATCAAATGCGAACGTTTTATCGGCTGGGGCGTTTTCCCCGACAACTGTTTTGCTTACGGTAAGGTCAAGCTTAGCAGGGCATTCATTTGTAAATGCCAGAGTAGTATTTGCTGTCATGGTAGCATCTGCAGAAGTGCCATCATGCGTTGGTGTACCGGTCTCGGTGGAACGTGTCCACGATGTAGACCAACTGCTATCCATAGCATGTGTAGCAGCAGCCGAGGTCCAGCTTGTCTCTGTGGCTGTGCACACTGATGCATAGGGGAGATCCTTGATAACGTAGCTGCTACCGGAAGCTAGTCCATCGATTGAAGCTGCGCCCTTGGTAAAGGTAATCGTCTTGACCGTAGCGCCAGTGCTATCGGTAACGTTGTATGTTCCGTTTAGCGAGTTATTAGAACTATCCCTTAGCGTAAGAGCATAGCCAAAGGTTGCATCGCTTGGTGCACCAGAGCCCTGAGCTGTTTTGGATAGTGTTAAATCTTGGGTCTTAATCGTGTTGGTGAATGCTGCGGTCATATTGGTATCGAGGGTACCAGAACCAGTAGCTGCGGTTTGCGTTGGATAATTGTATTCAACGCAGGCATAAAGGTAATTCATTGTTTCTGGATATTGTGATCCATCAGCAGATGAATAGAGCCCTTTGGCGGCCAGATCAAGTCCTCCGGCGTCATTGACTGTTGCAGAGAAAAGCATGTCTGGAATTGAACTGGTGTAGTCTATATCTTTTGCGGGGTCAACGGTCTTATTTTTGGCAGCATCTACATAGTACTTAATTGTTGAATTTGCAGGAATGGCAGGGATGTCACTAATGGTGCCTGTAGTTGCAGTTGTTGGCATATAAGAGAGGATGGGCGTCTTCCACGTTACGTATTCGTCTGTCCCTTTAGGCACATTTGAGTTGAGTCTAAGAATCAGTTTGCGCTGATTCTGCTCGGTTACGGTCCACTGATCGCCCGGATCATGTTCGGTGACGGTATAGTGTGCGCCGTTGTCTACGGCAAGGATAGTGGCTGTTTTGCCACCTCCTATGCCTGTGATTGTTCCTTTACCGTTTTCATCCAGGTCGAGTGTTCCTGTGCTACCATCGTCGCGCACATACGTATACTCATCGGTAAGTGCTGCTCCCGATGCATCTTTTAAGACTACGTCAAAATCGAATGTTGCGTCGGTGGGGGCGTTAATACCGCTTATTGTTTTAGCAATAGTTAGATTTTTTGCGCTGCTAAATTTGTTGGTAAAGTCCAAGGTTTCGTCGGTCTGCATTGATCCAGTGGTGGAATTTGCAGTCTCAACAGGGTAGTTGTATTTAAGGTAGAGATACCATTGTCCAATTGTGGTTGTATAAGATGGACCCTCGGCAATGTTCCACATGCTACCAGCTGTCAAATCGATGCCGCCAGCAGCGTTAGTCGAATGGGTAAATACAGTTGACGTTTCGTCATCTAGATCGGTTCCTGGATTTGGCGTAACTCCTTTTCCACCTGATCTTTTCATGACAACGGTTGATCCGGAGGGGATAGCAGGGATGTCACTAATTGTGCCCGTTTTTGTATTTGGTGGCATATAGTGGCTTGTCGTATTGTGCCAGGTGTAGTAGCCATCTGCTGCGATTGGCCCACCCGTGCAGGAGCGAATAACCATCGAACGCTGGTGCTGAACGGTAGTACTCCAGGCGTTGCCCATCTTTTTTTCGGCAACCTCATACTGAGTGCCAACAGGAAGTGCAACGGTGAATGATTCTCCGCCGTTTATACTTGAGACGCTGCCTTTACCATTTTCATCTGTTGTGAGGGTACCTTTGGTGCCATCGCTATCTGTATACGTATATTTACCCGAAAGAGGAGTACCTGCTGCATCGGTAAGTGTGAAATCAAAGGTAAATCCGACGGCTGCAGGAGCATCCTCTCCAGTAACCTTTTTATTAATAGTTAGGTTAAGGGTATCGGGGTACGTATTAGTAAACGAAGCAGCAGTAGTTGCTTTTAGGGTACCTGTTGCTGTGGTACCTTCGTGGGTCGGGGAACCAGTTTCTTGGTCAGTGCTCCAGGTTGTTTTCCATGTATCGTCTGGGGTAGCGGTGACATTGGCTGATGACCACGAAGCTTCTTTGATGCTCCATGTGGTCTCAGCGGGGACTTTAGCTAACGTGATAGTTTGTCCACCGACGATGTTTGTAATGGTGCCTGTTCCATTTTCGTCAAGCTTAAGCGTTTCAGGAGTACTTGACCCGCTGCGTGTGTAGCTAAAGGAACCCGTAAGGGGCTTTCCGTTTTGTTGAAGCGTTACGTTGTAGGTAAATGTAGCATCCGAAGGAGCTAAATCACCATCGACTGTTTTAGAAAAACTTAGATCGTAATTGTTGTAAACATTAGTAAAGGCTTCAGTCACATCAGTGGTCATGACACCCGATACGGTATTAGTCGTATTCTTTGGGTAAGCATAATTTAAGTAGTAATAGAAGCGTCCCAAATTATAAAAGTACACCGACGAATCTTGCAGAGACCATAAAGACTTATCTGGGACTTTCAGATCTAAGCCGCCTTGATCATTGACGCTTGCATTAAGCATCGCAAACATTTGGCTTGTAGCATCACCATCTGCGGCTGGATTGAGGGCTGGCTGCGGCAACGTAGAACTTTCGGTACCTTTCATCATCTTTACTTTTGTGCCTGTTGGTATGGTTGGCAGATCTGATATGGTTGCTTCGGTTCCGGCTTTGGAGCTGGGCGGTACGATGTATGAAAGCGTGGTAGGCCAGGTGTAGTACCCATCTACAGCATTAGCGGTTGCGGCATTGGTGCGCAAGACAATTTTACGTTGCGTTTGTTCATAAATTGTCCAGTCGCCAGTGTCTTTTTCTGCCACCGTGTAATGCGTGTCGTAATCGACGTCTTTTACAACAAAGTTTTGATTATTTCCTATGCCAGTTACGGTTCCTGTACCAGATGCATCTAGGTTGAGGGTGCCGCTTGTTCCATCACTTCGTGTATAGGCATAAGATCCCGTTAGAGGCTTATTATCTGCATCTGTAAGCGTGACATTA
This sequence comes from Eggerthellaceae bacterium UBA5808, assembly GCA_002417975.1. GTDB lineage: Bacteria > Actinomycetota > Coriobacteriia > Coriobacteriales > Eggerthellaceae > UBA5808. The sequence goes on along the minus strand of DIDE01000110.1, from coordinate 10,169 downwards.
AAGTCAAAGGTAGCATCTGATGGGGCATAATCTCCTGTAGCCGTTTTGCTTACCGTTAAATCAAGCTTTGCAGGGTTCTGGTTTGTAAAGGAAATAGTGGTATCGGCATCCATGCCAAATGATGCGGTTGTGCTCTCGTGTGAGGGAGTGCCCGTTTCCGTTGAATTCGTCCAAGATGTGGTCCAGTTTGAACTGAGCGATTGCGTTGCACCAGCTGAAGTCCATGATGCTTCGTTAACCGTCATGATATAGATATTAGGAATGTTTTTGACAACAAACGATTGTCCTGATGCGATATTAGGAACAGTTACGTATCCATCAGCATTAAATGAAAGTGTACCTGTTGTGCCATCTGAACGTGTATAGGGGTAGTCTCCCGATATGGCTTTTCCGTTATTAGTGGTTAGTCGTAGGGTGTAGTTGAATACAGCATCGGAAGGTACTCCCGTGCCTGTTGCAGTTTTGGAGACCGTTAGATCATGAGTAGGATAGGCATTGTCAAAGGTGACGGCTATTTTTTGTCCTACTGTGCCAGTGGCAGTAGTTCCTTCGTTTGATCCTTTTGTATAGTCAACGTAGAGATAGAAGTGAGAAATATTGTTGGTGAAATTAGGGTCAGCAGTGAGGTACCACATATCGGCAGCTGTTAATGTAATCCCGCCTGAATCGTTAGGGGCTGCGCCTATAAGGGCTGATGTCCCAGTGGTATCAGCAGATGGATTGGTTTCCGTTGCGTCTGTTGCCGAGCGCATCAGTGTAACGGATGTTCCATTGGTAGGCAGGGGTGCAATATCGGATATATCTGCGGTATCGCCTACTGCTGCAGATGAAGAAAGATAGTCAGTACACGGTTTTGACCAGGTGCTATATCCTGATGCAGCTGTGGGCATTTTGGAGATGGTAGGGATAATCAACTTTGTGTTGTTGTACCAGGTTGTAGTCCAGTAATTCGATACTTTGTCGGTGGTTCCATTAACAGTGTAGTTTGTTTCGGTGATTGAGTACTTGTCTGAATTCACTATATCTTTGATGGTGACGGTTTGACCTGCAGAAAGACCAGTAATCGTTGCTTTACCTTCTGAATTAAAGGTAATGATACTTGAGGTTCCATCTGACTTTTCCATGGTGAAGCTACCTGTGCGTGGCGTTCCATCAGTCTTTGATAACGTTATATCAAAATCGAATGTAGCATCGCCATAATTGCCAACGCCAGAAAGTTGTTTGCCAAGCGTAATATCGCCTATGCCAACAGATGCTTCTTTAGTTGCCCATACACCATAGACTTTGTTGTCGGTATCAGATGCGGCTACATCGTATGAATCGATAACATTTGCGGCAGTAACTTGCGCCGCAGTAGTGCATAGTCCAGTTTGGGTAGCTGACCAACCCATAAAGACGTAGTCTTGCCCATCTGCTCCTGTTGCAGTAAGCCCAGCGTCTTTTGGGGTAACTAAGGTTGGATTGTCGTCTACAGTCCAATAGTTTTGGTAGATGCCATTATCATCTACGCCAGTTGTAGGTGCGGTACCTGAAGTTGTAGAGCCAGTGGGGAAGTTGGCGTTATAAAAAAGTGGATAAGCTCGATCTAAGGTGACGTTATCAAGCAAGTTACCGCTTGCGTTATTAAGGGAGTCTACGCTCAAAAAAGATAAGCGTGTTTCGGTTTGGCCTTCGGGACATACAAACGTGCCTGAATATTTTTCCCACTGAGTGGAGTGGTCACGTATGCCAGTATTGGTGACTGCAGTGCCAAAGACTGTTCCGACAAAACCTACGGTGTCGCCATGGCCATTGGAGGTAAGACGTGTTGCATCTTGGGCAGTGCCTGTTCCCGTAGGCGTTCCCATAACTACGCTCATCTTGTCGTAAAAACTACTTACTAAGGAAGCGTGGTTGAGTGACCAGCGATAGACGACGCCTGGTGTGGTAGCGATATCTTGATAGATAGAAGTACCTTTTTGAGAGCAGACAAGTTCTGCATAATCATTCTGATCCGAACTATCAATCTGGATCTCAACTGCTCCAGCGCGGTTAACACCTGAATGTTCTGTTTGGGTGGACTTCCATGCAAATTTGCTTTCATCCCAATCAGCAATGTCATACCAGCCCGTAGAGCCAGAAGCATTATAAAATTGACCTGTATTGGGATCAACCATGAACCAATTGGTTTCAAAAGGAGATAAGCTTGAGACAAGAGGATACTCAAAGTCTGTATTTTGAGCTTTTGTTTCCAAAGCATGGGCGCTTGAGGGAAGCATGGCTAGAGAGGCACATGCAAGGAATAACATCACCACCATAAGAGCGAGTGGATGTCTAATGCGATGTTTTACGGTTTGACCTGCATCGATATTAAAAGTAGTAATCATGATTTCCTCACCTTTATCAACGCCCTTAGATATGATGATTCTATCATGATGAGTACAAAAAGCACACATTCAGTACCAATAAGGTGCCATTATGCGCAAATAAGGTACCTTCCAGTAACTTTTTTGTTCTTAGCTGGTTAAATAGATGCATTGGCGTACTGGAAGTAGCTACAATTTGCTATTCAAAAGCGATTACGGGACAGCATTTGAATGCATAAAGTGATAGTGCTTAATGAGTGAGATGATAAAAGTCGAATGAGCTTTCTTTAATGTTTTCCAGGCATCGTCTTATCTAATAAGAAACATCCTGGAGTGTCCATATCCCACCGCGTTTCATCAATTGCCTTTTGAATTGAATATTATCCTCATAACAAAATAAATAACTGTCTATATGGATTGATTAAGAATAGAATCGAATACAAGCACGTAGCTGTGCTTGTTTGAATGATCGCTCAATGGGATTTATCTGAAGAATATAGCTTTTTAATGACAGGGGACTGAACACGATGGTTAGTGAAGACGATTGGAGAATCCGCCGTCAAGGGGATTATCTTAAGGGTAAAACATTCTACTTTCATGAGTTCGCTCAATGGTCCGATACATGGGATCATGAACATTGTGAATTCTGCTGGCGCTCATTTAGTGATCAAGATGGGGACGAGCATAACGGCTATTCGACATTGGATGACTTTACTTGGGTTTGTCCTCAATGTTTTAATGACTTCAAAGATGTGTATTCGTTTAACCTTTTGTCAGAGTCGACGTTTTCGGGGAAGACGGTGCTTGATGTGTTGCGCAAGGAAATTGGGCAGTTCCAAAACGAGGATCTGTATCGATATGAGCGAATGATTAATCTTTTAAAGAAAATGTTGGAAGCCGACATGAATAGTAGACCTATGAGCCTTACGCCTGTGCTTATACAAACGCTGCCTATGTCAGACGAAGAACCAATAATAGAAATGCATGATCAGCTGGCGATTCGTCTAGAATCTGGAGAACCCAACAAAGTTCTTCAGACGATAACCGAATTGAGCAAAAACGATAGCTTGATAAGCGAAGCAAATGACAAACAAATGATGCTATACATTAAAATTGCGGATGAAATGTGATGTAGCTGAATTACGTCCAATAAAGTATCCATGAGCCGCGTTGCTGACAAATTAGGCTGCTCACTGATAAACTTCCTAAGTCTATCAGTGTTAAATTCTGAGCTGGTGATGGCTGTGCTCGAATCGTTGCAACGATACTGCAAATTGGAATAAGACTCCAAATTTCACAATCTTATACAGGTGATGAAACGTATAAGAGAAATCATTTTGGTAGCGAAAAAGTTCGTCTTGGGATTCGGGGCTATTGATGATAATAAGGTCAATAACCTGCGCTAACGGAGTATCGTCAATATGCTGCTTATCGAGCTTTTTTAGATCTCGTCTGAAGGTAGGAGAAAATTCTGCTTTCAGCTTTGCCATATTCAGCTTCTTGCTGCATCAAGTAAGTTTCGTCCGGAGTCATAGGATGCTCCTGTGCCTCCAGCAGCAATGATGGATTCTGCTTCCTGAATGCTGTGAAGGCTTTCAGCATTTGGCTCGTAATTGCCAAAGTCTAGGGGAATGCGATGCGTTCGAGCCATCTGTTTCCATAGAGCACGTGTTACCGAGGAAAGATCAAAACCGTAATATTCGGCGACTTTTACTGCTGCCGCTTTGTCGGATTCGTCGCATCGAATTGTCATTGTAGTCATGAGAACCTCCTATTGTGCATCTCTAAGACTTATAATGTAACACGATATAAGTATAGCATGGAATGCTAGAAAATATACTCAATACTATAAATACCTTCCTATGTATCGAGACTAGGTACATCTAATGACCTTATGACCAATCGATTACTTCGAAATTCTCTCGAGCCTCCCGTCTGCTGCTAATACGGCCGCGACCGGTCTACTTACCGGAATGAAAGACGTGTTCCTTTCCAAAAATGGATATGCAGTTTGGGGTTTCGCAAAGATTGTATGCTTTAGTCCTCATGTTTCCGAAGAAAACCGTGAACGTGTCGTCGACGAAGTTATACTTCAACAACTTGTTACATTCTACTTTTCCAAGAGACCGGATAAGACGCTCGTTGCCTTGCTGCAGAATCTGCTCGATTGGTTCAATCCCTTTCAAGATAGCGGCTGCTGCGACGTCGTCCGCCTGTCGTGGCTTCATCTTCGTTTTGATGGCGTAAGGGAATGAACTTGCGGATTCGTGGAGTATCTCAAGTTCTATATAACGTTCGATCCGTTCAAAGGTTTCTTGGTCATCATCGAAGGAACAATAGGTGATTCCTCTAAGTGAACATGGCAGGGATCCGTCATCACTTTCAGCGTAGAAGTCGATCTGCCATCCGTCGCGATAACACCATCCGCCAGTTTTGTCATGCATATACGTATCGTTGATACCACGCATACTTTCAATATTGTCTGTTGAAAGCAACTTCCCCAGATAAGAAATGTTTTCTTCCGAGAGCTCTATTCCTATACAGTATGCGTTTTCGTCCATAGCAGTAGCGATACTGTGAGCGCGGGATCTTTCGTCGAGGTTTTTGCTAAACATCAAGGGTGCATATGAGTTGGACGCTACGGATGGCCAGTAGCGTAAGCGTCCTTCATCGAGGTCGCAAGCGAGAAAAAAATTTAGGATACCATGTGCCTCCATAGTGAATCGTCTGTATCCGATGCTCATTGTTCTATCTCCCTGCTGTCTCTGACGGAAGTATTAGCTCATGCTGTCTAGCGAATTATCATATTATTTTGATCTTTGCTATTCAAAATGGATTTTGAGCTAGATCGCTGTATCTCTCTTTGGAATCATCTTAGCTCACTGTTTGACTCAGTGATGACTATATAGTCATTGACAGTAGTGTCTGACATGATTAATATATCAAAATAATTTGATATGAGGAGTTAAACCTGATGAACGATTACGAAAAGGATGCACGGGTTTTTAAGGCTTTTTGCAACGAGTATCGACTACAGATTCTTGAACGCCTTCGCACGGGTGAAAAGTGTGCATGCGACCTGCAAGAACATATTGACATTACTCAATCCAATCTTTCACATCATATGAAGGTCCTTTGCCAGTCGGGCGTGGTTGAATCGTGGACGGAAGGCAAATGGATGCATTATCGCATTAGCGAGAGGGGTCGCGCCGATGCCATGGCGTTGCTTGACCGGTTGACGCAAGTGAAGCCAGGCACCTCGAATTGTTCCAAGGGGCGCTGCAATTAGAAACGCTCTTGTCTAATAGGGGGGATGGAAGGGACGGCCGCAACAGCGGCTTTTCTTAAAGGGCATATATCAATTTTTATTGATTTGAGATGGGGAAGATAGTGTTCGAGGCAATCAACGATGCGCTATTAAAGATGACGTGGCTAAACGATTTCTTCAGCTGGGTCCTTGCACAGGTGGGCCTCGACGTTGATAGTCGCGTGGGAGGTAGCATTCTCTTCTTTTGCTACGACACTACAAAGATTGCCATTCTACTGGTGGTCGTGATCTTCTTGATAAGCTACGTCCAGAGCTATTTTCCACCTGAGCGTACACGGCGTATTCTCGGACACTTACATGGAATCTGGGCGAACATTGCTGGTGCTCTCATGGGAACTATCACTCCGTTTTGTTCTTGCTCATCTATTCCATTGTTTATTGGCTTTACCAAGGCGGGGCTTCCCGTTGGCGTAACCTTTTCATTTCTTATATCGAGCCCCATGGTTGATTTGGCTTCGCTCATCCTTTTGGCTAGCGTCTTTAACTGGAGGATTGCCATTACCTATGTGGTATTGGGACTGGTAATTGCTGTAGTAGGCGGATCACTGATGGATCGGATGCATCTTGAGGGCGAAATACCTGCATTCGTGCGTGAAGGGGCGCTTGTAGAAACCGACGATGAAGAATCTGCACTTACGCGCCGCGATCGTATTGACTATGCATGGGAACAAGTCAAACAGATTGTCGGGAAGGTGTGGCCCTACGTGCTGATTGGCGTCGGCATAGGCGCGCTCATTCATAACTGGATTCCCACTGAGGTTATTCAAATGATTCTCGGTAGTGATAATCCCTTCTCTGTTATTCTTGCCACCTTGCTTGGCGCGCCAGTTTACGCCGACATTTTTGGCACACTGCCTATTGCCGAGGCACTTGTGGCTAAGGGCGTAGGGGTGGGCACTGTCGTCTCGTTTATGATGAGCGTGACGGTACTCTCGATTCCTTCGCTTGTCATGCTGAAGAAGGTCGTGTCTGGCAAGCTTATGGGCATATTCATCGGCGTCGTTATTGCCGGTGTGATTATATGCGGTTATGCATTGAATGCATTTGGGATGTTCCTTATTTAGAGGGGCAGAAAAGGAGAAAAAAGATGGAAGAGAAGAAGATCGTGGTGTACGGGACTGGTTGTAAGAAGTGCGAGCAGCTGCATGCCAACGCACTTGAAGCTGCGCAAAAGATGAGTGTACCTACGAGTGTCGACTACGTTACTGATATTGCTGCTATAGCTGCTGCGGGTATCATGAGCACCCCAGCGCTTGCGATTGACGGTAAGGTAGTTTCGAGCGGTAGGGTACTTGTGCCTGAGGCGATCGTTACATTAATCGAGAAAGCATCTGACGATAAATGATTGCCTAAGGGTACGCGCTATTTTTTGCACTTTTGATTATGCTCATAGTTCAAGAGCTTTTGGGTTTAAAAGAAAATCGTATACGTTTAGCAAGAGAATGCCTTCTTCGTTATGATAGGGTGCGGGTCCATCTTTGGTGATAATAATCTTCTTGAAATAATCGTTCACTCTAACAAGCGATGCTTGTTCTTGCTCAACTTTTTCTCTAGTGGGCAAAGCAAAAGCAGACTGTACGTAATAACGTTGGCTGCCACTATTGCATACGAAGTCTATCTCGAAGTTGGCTCTCTTTATTTTGCCATCCTTGCCTTTGCACTGCGCAGGTACCACTCCGACATCTACCCCATATCCTCGGCTACGTAGTTCGTTGTATATAACATTTTCGAGCACATGGGTTTGCTCATATTGCCTGAAGTTCATCCGGGCATTGCGAAGTCCCAGATCGCTTGCGTAGTATTTGGCGTCTGCGCCTATATGCCTGCGTCCTTTAACATCGAAGCGCACCGCTTTTTCAAAGAGGAATGAATCCTCCAGATAACTAATATAGTTTTCGGTTGTTGCTCGGCTTATACCAGATTTTTTTACGCTTTTAAAGGTGTTGGATATTTTTGTTGGGTTTGTAAGACATCCGATATTTGAGCATAGTACATTTACTATGTCCTCGAAGTCATTCGCATTGCGTATGCCGTTACGTTCTACGATGTCGCGAATATACGTCTCCTCATATACGTTCTCCAAATACTCCGACTTCTCTTTGGGGCTTTTCAATTGCGTGACGATCGGTAGTCCTCCATACATTGAGTATTCTTCATATCCATCTCGTCGATCGCCCTTGAAACCTTCCATGAACTCCAAGAAGCTTAATGGTCTCATAGGTATTTCCGTTCCTCGTCCACGAAATTCAGTGATGACGTCCTTCGTCAGAAGATGGGCATTGCTGCCAGTGACAAAGATGTCAACGTTATCCATGCGGATAAGGTCATTAAGTACTTCAGCAAATTCATCGAGTAGTTGGACCTCATCAAGAAGAAGATAATACTGGCTGTCGTCTGTGATGTACCCATCAATAAAGGACAGAAATGTAGCCGGGTCCCTAAATTGTTTGTTTCTAAATCCATCGAAATCCATCTGCACGATATGGTCTTTTGGGACGTTTGAATTAAGTAGATAACGCTTAAAGAGCGTATTAAGCAAATACGACTTTCCGCATCGACGTATACCGGTGATCACCTTTACCTGGTTGGAGTTCATGTTTGAAACCAGCTTTGATAAATATGTTTCTCTTGTATACTCCATTGCGGTATCTACTTTCATAATATGTTAACCACAACGTTTTTTGTAAATAGAATTTTATCATAGAACCTATGGTCTTCAGACGCTTTGGGCTAGACTTATTGCTTATTCATCTTCAATCAATTTGTGCATGGTTTCGTTGTCGGCATTCAGCTCGGCAAGGAAGCGGGCGGAGGCGCGCCTAAAGAAGATAAAGAGCGTCCAGCGATAGGAAAAAGCATATAAGCTGTCTCGGTGCTTTACTGATAGAATGAGTTATAGAATTTTTTCGTCCATTGGCGAGAGGATATCTTATGAAGCCTGCTACTCGTATTCATGGATTCATCCAAGACTTTCTAGTCCAAAACGCAAGCGGCGTACGACCTCGGTCGGTTGGCTCAATACTACGAAATGTTGTATTAGGGCTGGTCTTGGTGGTGGGAATGCTTCCCCTCGTCGTATCACCTGCTCAGGCAGATACAATGAGTGGCGACACGGACGTGCCAGAATCTTCGAATTCCTATTCGGATTCCTACGTAGAAGGCGAAGCGCTGGTTGTCTACCATTCTTCGGGCTCCTCGTGCAAAACAGCCGAAGCAGAGGGAGTACTGAGCGCACAATCGGTCAATGGCCTCAGTATACAATCGGTTGATAACGATGCTTCGGTGCTCGTCGACAACGGGTTCTCGGTTGGAAAGACTTGGAATCTCTCAGCTGCTGATGAGACGGAATCCGCAGTTACTGCTTCTGCAAATGACATCTTGTCGGTCCAATCTGATGACAGTGCGCTCAATGCGACTGCATCTGACACGCGCGTTGCGCTTGTCAGTAAGGATGGCATGGACACCATGTCTTTGGTTAACACGCTCGAAGCCTTGGACTTCGTAGAAGTTGCTGGTCCTAATTATCTCTATAAGCTGTCCTCTCTTCCGGACGATCCTCTTTTGGATATACAAAGCGCCCTTGTGGGAAACGGTGGCGTATCCTATGGATCTGCCTTTGACGCCGAAGGGAAGACATCCTTGGGGGACAACGTCATTGCCATCATAGACTCCGGCGTTGACTACACCCATCCCGATTTAAAGAATCAGATGTGGACTAATCCCGGTACGCTGGGACTAGGTCCTGCTGGATCTCATGGCCTCAATGCTATTAATGGTGGCTACGATGTTATGCCGGATAGTTCTTATTACGGATCCCATGGCACACATTGTGCTGGTATAGCTGCGGCACAGAGCAATAACGCAACGGGTATTGCGGGTATATCCGGTGCGAATTCCCATACGAAAATCATGGGTTTAAAGGCGGTCAATTCTTCTGGAGGTGTCGACACCGCAAGTGCTGCCTCTTCGTACGAGTATATGATTGCTGCAAAAATCGCCGGTGTGAACCTTGTTGCAGCGAACGATTCTTGGGGTGGTGGCACGTTTGATCCGGTTTTTGATTATCTAGTGAACCAGGCTGGAAAAGCCGGTATTATTTCGTTGATTGCAGCGGGAAATAGTGGCACGGATGTAAAGAGCGATGTCAAATGTGGCGCGCTCGACTCTCCTTATGCCATTGTTGTTGGGGCAAGCAACGAGAAAGGTAATATGGCAAGCTTTTCTAGTTACAGTACAACAATGGTCGATCTTACGGCACCAGGTTGTACAATCTGTTCCACCGTTCCCAGTTCATGTACCTCATTTTTTACCCCTTTACTATCAAAGCTTTTAGGAAACACCAATCTGGATTATTACAGCACTATTGATGGATGTGTTGGTCAAACTGGATGGAAAGCGCTTTTGACCGACGCTAATGGAAACGTGCTTTCGAACGAAGCCCAGGCTGCGCTCTCTCTGGACACCCAAGATGGCAGTGGCGGCACATTTCAGATATT
>DIDE01000104.1 GCA_002417975.1 Eggerthellaceae bacterium UBA5808 | reverse complement strand
CTATGACACCATCCGAATCCCCTGTCGCAGGCGTACTTGCAGCTGTGCTAGTCGTGGTTGAAGTCGTGGTTGAAGTCGCGGACGCATCTGTAGTATTAGTCGGAGCTGCAGCCGTAGTAACAGCCTTCGTGGTTCCACTCGATGAATTCTCCGCATCGGAATTGGAATTATCGACCGTATAGACGTTGTCGAACGCAAGTCCGCTAACATCGACTCCATTGGCTTTCTTGTAGGTAGTAGTGCTCATCAAACAACCTTTGCCATTATCAGACACCACCACAGTCATGGTATATACGGCATCGTCATACGTGTAGTGCGCGTTCGCCCCAGCAATCTCGGCAATAGTGTAGGTATAGGTGCCCGGCACAGTCGCCGTGATGTCACCAATGCTCGCCATCCCCGCACCAGAGATAGTACGTGTTACCTTGCCATCAACTGCATCGGCGGGCATAGGCGCACTACCGTTGCCAGTAATAATAAATGAAAAGTTATCGACTTCAGGCGGATCATCGCCCGACACCGTATTGGTAATCTGCGCATTGAAGGTAGTGGGATCCAGAGTATAGACGTTGGTAACAGGAACAGAATTGACAACAGTCGCCACTAACGTGTTGTTATCACCTTCGGTCACACGCACCGTAAATGAACCATCGTTGCAAGACCACTTCGCGGGCAAATCAGCTGCGCTTTCGGAAACAGTAAAGGTATAGTCTCCAACCTTGCTGAATTCGATGTCTCCGAAATTAATAGGGCAATCGCCGTTGCCAGTAACGACGAGGTCAGACAGACTAGCCGCAGCACCACTCCAGCCGATCGTCTTATCGCAGGTAAGCGCAAAGTCACCCGCAGGAATGTTCAGATCAGGTATGGAATCAATCGTGCTGGAAGAAATGGCTTTGGCCACATTCACATCCGGTGTAGTAACGACAACCGGCGAATAATAGGTGTTAACAAGCGCACCCGCTTTGGTGACGTTGGCCACCAAAGTTTTATTCGGCCCCTCAGTGACGCTAACCTTGAACGTTGCATCACCGCTGCAGGACCATCCGCCAGTTAGGACCGAGGGGTCTTCATGCAACGTAAACGTATAATCTCCGACCGCATCAAATGCAAGTATACCTAGCCAAATGTCATAATCACCATTATCCGTGACGTCAATCTCATTACCGTTTGCGAGCGTACCAGGATAGCCCCAGCCTTCGGTCTTATCGCAGGAATATGAAATCTTGCCAGACGGAATAGTCAAATCAGGTGATTGTTCGGTCATGCCAGTTGCGGTCAACTTGATGATCTCAGTATTGTCAAATATCCTTATGCCAGCAGGTACAAGAGTATTAGTCAGCCATTGCGATTCATCAGCGTTGTAGCCGACTGTTAGCTTATGCGTCGATTGATCCTCTTTCACATCGTATACGAACGTCCCAGTACTGACCGTTGGCGTCCATCCGGCAGGCAGCTTATCAGCATTATTCTCGACCACCGTAAAGGTATACTTCCCTGGCTTGGTGAATAAGACATCCGGCCCGTGGGGTGATGAAATTTGATCAGTAACGGCGCCAAAAAAGAGCATATATATTCCGATTGGAATAGGAGCAGGCGTCATAGTCTCATTTGTGTTCGTCAAGCTACCGACCATCCAGCCATCGCCCGATGTCGTCGTCGCATCGATCCCGTTTACCTGAGTGATAGTGAACGATCCAGGAGGAAAATCAAGATTAGCGTAGATATAAATCTGTTCATTAAAATCATACCTAATATCTTTGACCGCCAGTCCACTTTGCATGGCTGGAGTAAACGTATTGGAAATGATACCAGGTTCGGTAACAGTAGCGACAAGCGTGCTCTTCCCTGCAACATCCCGTTCAACCACGCTAACTTTAAATGTCGCATCGCCACCGCACGACCATCCGGCAGTCAGGATGGAGGAATCCTCCTGTACCGTAAACGTATAGTCGCCAACCGCGTCAAAAGAGAACTTCCCAAAGTCGACATCATAGTTACCATTTGAAGTGAGGTTCACCGTATTCTTGCTGGCCGTGCTCTCAACACTCCAGCCGCTCGTCTTGTCGCAGGTAAGCGTAAATTTTCCTGCCGGAACGGTGAGCCCGGGCGCATCGCCAACCATGCCGGTTACCGCTACGTGGGTGGTAATACTATCTATCACGGATGATAATTCGTCCTCGCTCATTACCTGCAATCCACCGTCTTCGATCGCAGCAGAAGATGTGGTTGATATGGTCGATGCATCGGTTGTAGTAGTCGATGCTGATGCGTCGGTTGCAGCAAGTGTGTCTGATGTGTCAGTTGGAGCAGTCGTGCTATCAACAGTTGAAGCAGACCCATCTGTTGCAGCAGTCGATACTGATACGTCGGTCGCAGTAGGTGTAGTTGATGCGCCAGTTAAATCAGTCGTGCCATTGATAGTTGAGGTGCTTGGAACTGATGAGACAGTTGAAGCGGACCCGTCTGTTGCAGTAGCCGATGCTGATATGTCGGTCGCAGCAGATGCGTCTGATGTAGTCGATGCATCGGTTGAAGCATATGCATCTTGTACACCGACACTCGGCATAAGGCCGATTATCAGTACCAAAGGCAGACACAGACTGACAAACTTGCTAGTCGCAATCCCTTTTACGATCGTTTCAATCCGCTTCTGAGCACCCATAGCAGCCCCCATTATGAAGATCGTCTATTTCCTGTTCAGCAGTCTTATCAAATTCAACTCGATAATATCACTGCAAGACAGCGAATTAGCAAGGAATTATTCCGTTTTGTCTGTCGTACAACAGGTCCTATGGGGGGTCAAAGCAACTCTTTCCAAAAAGGAAAGCAACCATGCAGACTTATAGCGTGTGGCACTGCGAAACTATGAAAAATAAAATAGACTATTCGCCCAGTATAACAAGGGTAAATAGTCTATTTCTGCTACAGAAAACGACTTAAAGGGGAAAGCAGCTTCTATTCGTTACAGCACTCTATCCGTTGCTATGTACCAATATTTAATGCAGCTTAACGGAGAAATGTGACGCTGAGACATATGCATCATTCCAATGCAGAACTATCGAATACTGATCAGTGATGGAATATATTGTTGAGACGTATTGATATCCTCAATGCAGAACTATCGAATGCAGCTCAATGGCGAAATATGCTGCCGAGGCATATAAGTAGCCTCGATATAGAACTATCAGATGCAGTTTGGCGAAGAAATACGACGTTGAGACGTATACGTATCCTCAATGTAGCAGCTTTGGATGATGTGCTGGCAAATGAAGGCCGATTCGTGTTTTGCAACCTAAGACAATAGGTAAAACACCTCCATAACACCTGGTGAAAAGCGCGACCTATAGTATTCGAAATTTTCTCGATACCATATGAGTGAAAAAATCGAGCGTTTCGACCTCTATTCGCCATCGTGTCGCACATCCGTCGCATATGCAGCATATTCATCACTCGCGAGAAACATGAGTGTTACCCGCGCAGAAAATACCAACTACGCAGCGGTACATTCATTGTTAATGAGGAGTTCAAATGAGAAGCCCGTCCGCCACACACATGCATGTTCGCTCCTAATAAAGCGAACATGCATTAGCAATAATAATCGAATCCTATTTATGCCGATAGCCAGTATATAAAGCCAGCATTCCACAGAGTGCCGCACCCCATGCCCAAAATTTATGCCACTTCATTATCATTCCCTTCCTCTTTAAGCATTGGCCGAGTATTGCCTGATGCCAATATAAATGTTGATAGATTATGCAAGAAAGCAGCAAGCGAAGGCCGCAGCAGTCCCAATGATCCAAGCACAATCAAGGACGTATTGAATGCAACAATCCGATGATACGAAGCATCAACACGACGCATCAAACTCACTGATAAGCGCCTAAGCATAATTAAACTTTCCAACGAATCATTCAGGATTGATATATCAGCCACAGATCGAGCAATATCACTCGCATCTGATAGTGCAATTGACACATCGGCTGCTGCAAGCGCTGGCGCATCATTGACACCATCGCCAACCATAGCAACGACGTGTCCTTGCTTCTTAAGCATCTCAATATAGCTTGCTTTATCCTCAGGAAGCACCTGCGCATGGAATCCATCAAGATTGAGTACGTGTGCAACATGCGCAGCGCAATTAGCTGAGTCCCCTGTCAGCATAATAATGTGTTCGAACCCTACGTTACGCAGTCCCGCTATCACTGCAGCAGCTTCGGGACGTACGGGATCGTCAAGACATATTGCTCCAACAAGTTGAGATCCTATTCCCACGTACACAGTACTCGAAACATTATCAGTATTAACCGCTGCATCATCAAAGTTAGCAGGACGATTTATGCCTTCGTCATCAAAGACAAAATGAGCGCTGCCTAAGCAAACGCGCTGATCATCAACCATCGAAACGATTCCATGCGCAACAACGTATTCAACATCCGCATGATCTTCAAAAAAGTGGTCGATGCCAGCTTCCCGCGCATTGTGCACAATAGCGCGCGCAACACTATGCGGAAAATGTTCTTCTAGACATGCCGCACAACGAATGAGTTCAGTCGGGTCCATCCCGTTATAGCAGATCACGTTACTTACGCGCGGTCGCGCACTCGTTAAGGTACCCGTCTTGTCGAACACAATAGTATCGGTTGCAGCAAACATCTCAAAGTATCTGCCGCCTTTTACCACCGCTTTATGCTGAGTAGCTTCCCGCATCGCGCTTATGACAGCAATTGGCAAAGCTAGTTTGATCGCACATGAGTAGTCGACCATCAATACGCTCATAGCACGACGCATGTTGCGTGTAAGCAAAAGTTCTACTGCAAACGTTCCGAGGCTCAATGGCACCATGTCATCAGCGAGCTGTTCCGCACGACTCTGAGCAGAAGCTTTGGATTCTCGTGAATTTTCGATCATGTCAACAATACCGTCAATGCGTGATTGACCAGCGGCGGCAGTAACTACAACTGCTATTGAACCATCGTCGACTATCGTGCCCGCATACACCGTACTGCCTACTTCTTTATGAATCAGAGCGCTCTCGCCCGTCATCGATGCTTCATTAATTTCAGCTTCTCCCGCAATCACCGTGCCATCGAGCGCGATCATCGATCCTGTTCGTATGCGAATCGTGTCCCCACACTTTACCTGAGCAAGTGAGACAACGCGTTCAACACCATTATCGATAAGCCACACCGATTCGATACGATGAGCAAAGCTTTGCCGTAGTGCACACCTTGTTCTTTCACGTGTATACCCTGCCAAAATGTCAGATATATGCAGGAGAAACATGACCGAGGAAGCCATACCAAATCTTTGCGTAAACACTGATGTCATAATTGCTGTCGCATCTAAAACTTCAACGCCCATGCGTTTGTGTCTTAGACAAGCAAGACCACGCCGAAGATACATAAGCGACTGAACTATCGTCACAAATCTTCGCACGGGGCAAGGCAACAATAAAGCACACGCGATTCGGCAAGCAACAGCTAAGGCAATACGGATCTGAAATGTATTATCAAGTGTATCAAGATCAGCTGTTGCATCTTCAATCCCTCGCGGAAGATCAGCAGGGTTTAAGTCGTGAATATAAGACAGCACCGCATTACGCGCGGTGCCATCATGCATAACCAAAATAGATCCATTAGCCGTATGGACAACCGCCGAATCTACGCCTTTAAGTAATGTCAGCCCTCGAATAATGCCATACGATTCTTCGTCGTCAAATTGCCACATACCACAGCGAAGCCTGATACGATATCGCTGTTCGTGTATCACTTGAGCGCGCATACACTCGCCGCCTATCAGTTTAATCAGGACTCGGCTGCAGCTGTATCCGCAGCCATCGACGTATTCAGATCTTCTTTAGCTATTTCCTCTTCGACCTGTTTACGAACACGTTCTTCGATAAGCGCTTCACGCTCTGCACGAGCCGCTGCAAGTTTTGCGCGAATGCATGCATCAGCACATATATCTTCTGCATCGTCTTTAATTGATTGCACCGCACATTCCGCTTGCTCTTTGATGAGCATACCTTGTGCGGCACCTTTTACAACAGCTTGACGAACGGCTGGACATTTTCCGAGCGCCCCCGTTACACATGTTGCTGCAACGCCCCCAACAAATGCCCAAAGCTTTCCACTGGTGTACCAGCTCATAACCTTCTCCCCCTCTTTCATCTAGTTAGATATCCCTTACTAGATACTATAACATAAGGTTCGAAGGATCAGGCTTTACGAAAATAGATGGTTTGAAAACCAGTCAAGTGTGATGTTCATGTACGCTTGAGCACCAAAATTTGTTCCACCCATATCGAATAAATGGTTCGCGAATGGTACCGAAATGAGCGTATTGTCTACCCCGGCATTTTCAAGCTGATTTTGAAGTGTATAGCTTTGACTAGGAGAAACAGCCGTATCATGACTTCCTACAAGTATGCAGGTAGCTGGAGACGAATTCGTTACCTGATTGATTGGCGAACGATCCGCATATAGTGTTGGGTCTTCTTCGGGAGTTGCGCCCATATAGTCCGACACCATCTTGTGCGCTAGATTGGTAAACAAGGGATAGTCATTCGAATAACATGCGGTCATATCCGTCACTGGATACAGGACGCTTACGGCAGCAACTTTTGGAAGCGTAGTTTCTTCTGTAGTTTCCCCTGACACTACCTCCGTCGTTGCTTCCGACAATTGTTCTGTCGAAGCATTCGCTGTTTCCCCAGATGAATTTTCTATCTGGTTCGTCACCATCGCATACACACCGTTATTAATCTTATAAGCGATATCAAGTGCAAGATTTCCACCAGCAGAATCGCCAATAATATAGAAACGATTTGTATCGCCGCCATACGACGACGCATGATTAGTAATCCAAGCAACCGCATAGGTCAGTTGCTGCTCAACCGTTTGAGCGCCATGCCTATCTTGCGAAGACAAATCATAGTCTGCAGCAACGGCAACATACCCATTCTCCGCAAATTGCTGCAGATAGGATGAATCTTCGTTGCGAGAGCCGCCGCTCCATCCTCCACCATGGATATAGAGCACGACAGGCTTATTTGAACATCCATCATCTTTGTAATAGATATCTAACAACGACTGATCGCTTATCGAATGTTCGTACTGTATTGTCTCCGACGTCACATCGTTGTAACTGGTCGAAGTATAACTCTGAAAATAATTGGCATTACCACCATTTGCATTCACGGAGCACACAGCAGAAGCGATGATGATTGC
Source organism: Eggerthellaceae bacterium UBA5808 (assembly GCA_002417975.1). Classification (GTDB taxonomy): domain Bacteria; phylum Actinomycetota; class Coriobacteriia; order Coriobacteriales; family Eggerthellaceae; genus UBA5808. The sequence goes on along the minus strand of DIDE01000104.1, from coordinate 6,107 downwards.
CCCACACGCTAGTGAAGCAGCGGAGACAATCCACGCAATGCGCAACAGGCGACTTTTATAGGCACGAGCAAGCACTATACAAAGTGCGGTTACTATAAATACATAGGGCAACCATTGATGTGAAAAGCAAACAGTGAACATGTTAGCAATGGTACCGAATACAGGAATTGACGTGAAAAAGGTTCCCACTACAAGCAGTACATTTAACACTATTATGCACACAAGAACAACGGATAATACAATACGTGTAATCTTTTTTACTATAGCCATATCACACTCCTGTTTCTACCATATTGTATAGGGCGCTATTGATAGTGTATTTATAAACTTATATGATCCTTCTTATCACACAAAGGTCCGCCCAAACATTATTTTTTCCCAAGAAGCGCGATTATCTGTCGTACTCGTTCAGTTGCATCTCTTTGAGCATTAACAAAAAACGTTGCATGTGCATCAGCATCAGCGATAGGCACACGAATACGATTCGCATCATTTGAAGCACGATCAACCGCATCAGTAGTAAAACAGCACAAACTCGTGCTAGCAACAATCTGAGCAAAGACCGTCTGATCCTTCTGAACAATAATTTGCGAAGTCGGCAATCTTCTTCTACAAACATCCATCCAGAATCCAATCTGATCAAGAACGAGAAAAGGCTCCCCATCCATATCAGAAAACGTAACTGTATCCCTTTTTGCCAGACGGTTTCCAACTGGAGCACTCAAAAATAAATCCTCCGTCATAATTGGGATAGAATCCACCTCAGGAAGTTGTAAAGGACATAGAGTAATTCCTAGATCTGCCGTTCGACTAATTAAGCTCGATCGTACGTGATCTTCATCCATAATCTCTGGAACAAGAATAGTTCCAGGAAAACGATTCACAACAAGCGATGTCAGATGCCAACTTGGTGCTGGAGCAACTGTCGCAATACGAAGCGTACGTTGCCTACGAGAAAGTTCGTCGAATACATCACGCATTTTTTTCTCTTCTGCGAGTATCGCTCGTGCATGGTCAAGCGCAATATACCCAATATCATTAAGCATAACGTGATTACGCGTTCGATCGAACAATTCCTGCCCTAGATCAGCTTCGAGTCTTCGCACCGAGCGAGAAAGCGATGGCTGTGTTATGTGCAATTCTTCCGCTGCAGCAGAAATCGTCCCATCCCGTTCAATTACATCAAGCTGGCGCAATTGTTCTAACTCCATGTTCAACTCCCATCATGCGTTTTCTGCATACTAATACAATATTTTATCATTGTACATTGAATAAGATGGAATCAATACTATGCATTAAGGATATAGCGAAAGGAAGTTACCATGGAGTATATCAAATTACCAACTGGAGAACGTATGCCAATGCTGGGATACGGAGTCTTCCAAATCAAACAAAACGAAACCAAACGTTGCGTAGCAGACGCTCTATCATGCGGATACCGCTTAATTGATACAGCGCAAGCCTATTACAACGAACGCGAAGTCGGAGCTGCAATAGCAAAGAGCGGTATAGAACGCTCGGATATCTTTCTTGTCGACAAGGTATGGGTTAGCAATTATGGCAGGGGAACTACATACGATTCAATTCAATCATCGCTCAAAATCCTAGGCACAGACTATATTGATCTTATGCTCCTCCACCAACCCTATAATGATTATTATGCTGCATGGCGCGATATGGAGCGAGCACTTGATGACGGACTTGTCCGAGCAATTGGCGTATCAAATTTTGATCCAGTTCGTTTGCTTGATCTATGCACTTTTGCAAAGAGTAAACCAGCAGTAAATCAAATCGAAACACATGTATTTTGGCAGCAAGAATATGCGCATCAGAATATGAAAGACCTTAATATACAACATATGTCGTGGGGTCCGTTTGCTGAAGGTGCACATAACTTCTTTGCTAATCCCGTGCTTACAAAAATTGGCAAAGCACATAATAAAACAACTGGTCAAGTAGCACTACGCTATCTTATTGATTCCGATGTCATCGTTATTCCAAAATCAACGCATATGGATCGAATTCGAGAGAACTTCGATATATTCGATTTTGCTCTAACTAATGAAGAAAAAAAGCAAATAGCCTCACTCGATACTCATCATTCAACGGTTTTTGATCACACGGACACAAAAGTCATTGGCGGCTTATTAGATTTTATAAAAAAGGGTCTGTAGCATATAGGTTATTGTTTAGTCTGAATGCAAATAGATGCGGTGCTCCGCACGTCTAACGCCAAAGAATGTTGCCAGCACCGTGACAAAGACGAAAACAATAGCAATTAGAATTGCTGTCATATTCGAAAAAAATGTAATAGATGGGCTCAAACCAAGGCGAACAGCCTCATCGGTAAGCCGAACAATTGTCGTCGTGTCAAGGATATCCATCGTAAGCAGAATAGTCATCCCGCAAAGAACTAAGCACATGGTTATATTGAGCAACAAGGTAACCATGCGTCCCGCAATTCTCCAACGACCGACATAGTACGAAACAATGCCCGTAAGAAGCAAAGGAATAAGCCAAACCGTCACAACCATAACAGGCAGATTGAACGATCCACGTAGGTACCACACCATCCCAAAGTCAATGCAATAAAGCACGCCCAAAAGAGCCCATAGCATAACAAGACGCGCTACCGATTCGGTTCCCTGTTTCACGTTGCCCCCCTTGAAATCGTACTATACTTTATATAGCATAGTACGATAACAATGGGCAAACAAAACGTCCCCGCCTTTCGACGAGGACGTACTGTTTATAACAAGCTGTTGCAAAGCGCCATGAATTAATGTTTAAGGAATCTCTTTACTCTATTCAGGAACAGCTCAAAACATGTAAATCCAATTCGAACAGTTCAACAGCAAAAACCTAGTAACCGATCGGCCACACACAGTCCTACGTTGGCCTAATTCAAACAACCCAGCAGCAAAGGCTTAGTCCTAGCGCGTTTATAGCAACACTCTACAGAGTCGCATACGTGTCGTGGGCAATCGTGTCCGTGTCGGCATTGTAGTAAGGGCAAGCCCATACACCCTTATTAGTACAAACGACAACAACCGTCTGGTAAATGTCATCTTTTATGTAGGTATCTGCATGGCCATCATACATTACCATCGGAATTCGCTGCGTATAGAATGCAGGCGCTCCGTCGAATTCGTCAATCGTCTTATCACTACAACCAGAAAGTCCAAACGACGTCGAATCAATTGCGGTGAAACCTATATCCTTCATATTGAGAAGGCTTCCTGTAGTAATGTCGAATATGTACAGTTTGCCCTCGCCCGTGCTGGCACCATCAGTCATATACGTTGTAGAGCACAACTCTTCTGCAGATTTGATATTACTGGTATTCGTGGCAACTTTAGATTTTTGCAGCTGCCCCGTGAACAGCGGGATGGCAATCGCAACCAGAATAGCGATAATCGCAACAACGATCAGCATTTCCAGCAATGTAAAGCCCTTATGATCTTTGGATAGCATCTTCTGTAAATATTGCATAAGTGTCAGCCCCTCCAGACAAGCCAGTAGTCTGCTCAGCTTTCAAACAGCACCACAAGCGCACAGTCAACTTCTAAGATCTCATATCAAGTAAGCTTATATATCACACATCAAGAGAACCTGGAGTTCAATTGAGTCCAAAGATTGATGCGGATTGAATCCATACGTTGATTGTAGACCACCAATGAAGCTCTGTACTTGTAACCTTACACTCATGCGAAAAATAAGCCTCATAGATGCTGAACTGGTTCTAAGAGTGCTGCCGTAGAACCTGCAGCAGCACCTAATTTGGCAAAACTTCGACGCGACTGTCCCTTTTTCTATCCTACATAGACTCCTTATACGTCTGACAATTGCTAATTCCGTATCTCACCTTTAATCGATATAACCGACACCTGACAAGGTATAGCCTTTCCACTGAGCTCAATAGCAGTTTGAACTGCGCGTTCAATCCCTCCGCAACACGGAACTTCCATGCGCACAACATCAACCCGAGCAATATTGTTTGCAGCGATAATTTTTGCGAGCTTATCTGAATAGTCAACCGCATCAAGTTTTGGACAACCTACCAGTACTATGTGGCCGGCAATAAAGCGCTCGTGCATGTTTGCATATGCAAATGCAGTGCAGTCGGCAGCAATAAGTAAACTGGCATGATCAAAATATGGTGCAGAAACTGGTGCGAGTTTAATTTGCACAGGCCATTGACTTAACTGCAAAGAAACATCTCGGTCCGACGAAACCTTGCAATCACGAGAAGTCCCATACGCAAAAGAACTATCTTGGTCAAATGACGCGTCATAACAACTAGAAGCATCTCGACTAGACGCAGCCTCATAAGGGCATGCAACCATCTCGTCCTTTTCAAGTGAAATCGCTCCTGTCGGACAGGCTGGCAAACAATCACCTAGCCCATCGCAATAGCTTTGACGAAGCACATGAGCTTTCCCATTGACAAGGCCAATTACGCCTTCTTGACATGCGCTAACACACAATCCGCAGCCATTACAAAGCGATTCGTCTATATGGATAATCGTTCGCGACATCGCTAAGCTCCCATCATGAGTTTCATATCTTCTTGCGGCGTCATAGTTGGATGAATGCGATAGTGCTCAACCAAATAGTTAAGAATGTTCGGCGACAAAAATGCCGGAAGCGTTGGACCCAAATAAATATCCTGTATGCCCAAATACAGCAGCGTAAGAAGAATACATACCGCCTTTTGCTCATACCAGGACAGCACAATCGAAAGCGGAAGATCATTGACGCCGCAATCAAAAGCGTTAGCAAGCGCTATGGCGACTTGAATTGCACCGTAGGCATCGTTACATTGCCCCATGTCAAGCAAGCGCGGCAGACCAGCTACCTGCCCAAGATCAAGATCGTTAAAACGATACTTGCCGCACGCGAGCGTAAGAATCGCGGTATCAGATGGGGTCTGTTTAACGAATTCGGTATAGTAATCGCGGCTCTTCCGTACACCATCACATCCACCAACGAGGAAGATATGCGATAACTCGCCAGCTTTAACCGCCTGAACAATTTGACCTGCCGAAGCAAGAATAGCTCCATGGCCGAATCCTGTTGTTAACGTATCACCACCGTTGATGCCCGTACGATGTTGCTCAGAGGCATATCCGCCTAGTTCAATTGCACGATTAATAACTGGAGTGAAATCCTTGTCGTCTCCAATATGTGTCGTCCCCTCAAACGCTACCGTGTTGGTGGTAAAAACACGATCGCGATACGAATCGCACGGTGGCATTAGACAATTGGTAGTAAAGAGAATTGCACCAGGTACCCCATCGAATTCTTTTCGCTGGTTCTGCCATGCGGTGCCAAAATTCCCTTTGAGCTGAGGATACTTTGCCAATTCGGGATAAGCATGAGCCGGAAGCATCTCGCCATGCGTGTAAATATTAACGCCTTTATCTGCAGTCTGTTCAAGAAGCAGGCGTAAATCTTTTAGATCGTGGCCCGACACAACAATGAATGGACCTGGATCGATTGTCATCGTCACATCCGTCGGCGCCGGTGTGCCAAACGTCTCCGTATTCGCAGTATCGAGTAATCCCATGCATGTCAGATTCACCTCGCCTACTTTGAGCACGATAGGAAGAAGTTTTTCGACTGACAGATCCTGTCCTAAAGCATGAAGCCCGTCCACGAAAAAGCGATCCACATTCTGATCACGATACCCAAGGACACGCGCATGATAAGCATATGCCGCCATGCCGCGTAGACCAAAAAGAATAAGTGATTTAAGCGAACGGATATCTTCATTAGCATCCCAGATCGCATCCATATCAAAATCAGGAGTATCGTCCCCGATCATTGCATCGGAATCATCCTGCAGAATCACCGAATGTGTTACACAATGAGTACGTTCGATATGGGCCTTGATATCCATAGCATCTAAATCTACATTCGTAACGGTAACAAATAGACCGTCAACCAGCGTGTCGTATACCTGATTTGACAACTCGGTTTTATCCGCAGCACCACCTGCGAGACGGATAAGGGATCCCGTCAATCGATCTTGAAGACGTGCCGTGTCAGAAGGCTTGCCACCTGTTCCTGTGGCTCCCGTGCAAGCCGTGCACACTGCGGTTGGT
>DIDE01000056.1 GCA_002417975.1 Eggerthellaceae bacterium UBA5808 | reverse complement strand
ATTCCATTCCTGTTATTGATCGGGATTCCGCGGTAATTCTTGGCAATCGTACGTTGGGAGAAATTCCTGATTACGTGAGCCAGTTTGACATATCGGATTTGTATTCGCAGATCAATTATAAGGGGCGTCCTGTGCGAGTCAGTCCTCTCAACTATGCTGACTTCTTTAAATGGTTCACCAATAAAGATACAGGAATTCCTGGTTACGTGCTCGTTGATATGGCGAGCCAGAACACACAAGTCGTTCGTCTGGATCATCCAATGTATTACTCCGAGAGTGAACCGTTTGAACGCAATATTGATCGTTATATTCAGCTCAAATATCCAACGTATATGTTTGAGCAAAAAAGCTTTGAAGTCGATGATGATGGGACGCCTTGGTGGGTATGCCCTGTGCAGGTTCGGACCATTGGTTTGTTCGGCGGCGAGACGATCGATCGTGTTGTGCTTTGCAACGCAAATACAGGGGATTGTCAGGATGTCGCAATTGAAGATTGCCCTGAATGGGTCGATCGTTCGTATCCTTCCGAATTGCTTATTCAGCAATATAACTGGCATGGGAACTTAAGTGGTGGATGGCTCAATTCGTGGCTTGGTCAGGCGGGAGTTGTACAGACGACACCGGGAACTAACGGCAAACTTGGATATAACTACATAGCAAAAGATGATGATGTTTGGGTCTACACCGGAGTGACGAGTGCAACAGCTGATAACGCTATTGTTGGATTTGTACTGGTTAATCAGCGGACCGCAGAGGCTCACTACTATACGGTTGCGGGAGCAACTGAAGATTCTGCCATGCGCAGCGCAAAAGGACAGGTACAGAACTTAGGGTACGATGCGACGTTCCCCTTATTGCTTAATATCAATGGGCAGCCGACGTATTTTATGGCCCTCAAAGATAATGCGGGGCTTGTCAAGAAGTTTGCAATGCTTGATATCCAACGTTATCAGAATGTAGCGGTGGGCGATACGGTTGCCGAATGCCAGAAGAGTTATAAGTCGCTTCTTGCAACGAACAGTGCCGTTGGTGATGTGTCGGCAAATGTCGAAGATACAACAGGCGTTATCAAGCACGTTACGACAGCAGTTATCGATGGCAATTCTCACTTTTACCTTAAGCTGCAAAACGATGAACATATCTACGATTGTCCCTTACCTAGTTTGATCGAAGCGGTAGGGTATGGCCAAGGTGATACCGTAAAACTTACGTACATTCCTGGTGATCAGATGTGCACGGTACAGTCGATCGAAGATATGACGAAATCTACTGGTGAAACCGCAACGGTGGCTACGCCGTAGGGCGGCATCCTTAAAAGCAGGTTCAAAGCAACGTAACTGTTTTGTTGGGACTATCTTGATATCTATAAAGAGTCTACTTATCCATGTGCCTAGTGCTTATTTACTAGATGCACCTAAGTAGACTTTTTTCTACAACGGTGTTGTTATTACGTACAGGCATATTATTACCCCTGCTGCATCTAACGTGTATATGCTCCAATGAGCCTATGCTCGGCAATACTGCTGCCTACATCTGGCGATACTGCTGCCGATGAACTATGCATATTCTCGTTTACGGGATGCGAGTAATGCGAGGACTGCAAAGGCGATAACGCTAAGGGCAAGTATTTCGAGCTGATGCGATTGATCGGGGAGCCAGCTTGTGTAAGAAACGCTCGCAGTCTCATATAAGAATGATAGAGGGTTCTTTACTAAGAAGCTAAAATTTGGAAGACTATGAGTGAGATCGTAAATGATTGAATAGGTGCTATGAATAGTGGCTAGCCCCATCAGCACAACAAGAGCGAATGCAATTCTTGTACCATTGAGTAGACATTGAAGTGCATAAAAGAGTGTATTTGAAAAGAGAAGTGACAATAACGCATATACAAAGGTAATAGGCATTGCTGCTGAAAATGAAAAATTATCGATGGTTTGTTGTCCTGTGGCGCTAAAAAATAAACTAGTGGTGTCAGAAAAATTAGCGAGGGTACCTATACTTATTACTCCGATAACGATAAGAGAGATCTGCAATATAAGAGCGATGACGCAAGAGAAGAAAAAGATATCCGTAAGATGAGAAATCCAAATACGCGTGTACGTGTTCTGTCGGGTGATTACGTTATAACCGTCCTTAATACCCCAAACTCTTATGAGACAAATTATTGAGATAATAGGGCATAACATCCAAAGCAAGGAAAAATTATATGACGGCTCATATGATCCGATTACTAGGTCCATTACTGAGAGATTCCGAATACCGCTATCAAACATACGAAAAAATCCAAAAGTAAGAAAGGGAATAAGGACAACAAGAAAGAATGTTTGCCTGTCAAGTGTGGCGATTTGTAACCTGATGAGGGTAAAAGGGCGGCCCATTGTGTGCACCTCGAATCACTGGTTCAACGTAAACGCTTGTATGTCCTTAGTCTCTTTGCCTATCCGCTTGTTTGAAACAACAAGATAAGAATCGTTGCACTCAATCGTATCGTGTTGTATTGCGAAAAGAATCGATCTCTCAATTGACCGGTTTGAGGGTATTTGATAGTTGTAATAATCTTTGGTTTGCCTTTTGTCTGTTTCTATCCAAAGAGGTTCTCCTGCGCTCATATCGCTCACATTGTTACCTTGGGTGTCAAATGAGGAAATGTGCAATGAGCCAACGTTTACCGTGATATCGTAATCATGCGTATTAATAAGCTCGATAGTCGTTTGTACAATATTGTATCCTTCTGAAATATTGCCTCTGCTGTCGAACGTATAGGAATTATGCTCGCGATTGTATTCTTCGTCATAATGGTTATCCGAAGGTTGCACCCCTGCGGGAAGGGTCGAAAGAATCTGATAATCGCAAAGTTTCACCAAAGCAGTGTCTGTAATAGCGTCGTTGTGCATTGCGGCTATCTCAATTGCTGAGTCTCTATCTGATACGGATACATCAGAAGAAGTGCTAGGGTTAATCCTAGCTGATGAGCATGCGGCAAACATGCTAAAGAGAACAATCGAAAAGAACGTGGCTATAATGAAACGTCCTGAATGTTTTATCATAGGTAATCAGTCCTTTTCACGAATAAAAGACCAGCAAAGATAAAGATGCCTGCAAGTAATAAACATTCCGCAATGCCAAAGGCCGAGGTAAAGCCTTCGTCCGTGACGAGGGAATTTCGCGCAAGCATGGTGAAATCTAAAAATAAATAATTCGTTTTAAAATACGATGAGGCAATCATCAAAACGATAAAGGCAAGATAGGAACCGACAGGTCCAATAATCAACGAAAGCGTCATTGCCATGCAGCCGCCCGTAAGTGCGGCAACAATGAATAAAATATACAATAAAGCAATATCGTTTAGTTGCATATTGCTATAGTCTAAGCTAGTTAATGCGATACCTTGTTGCGTTGCGGTAAAGAGTTCAGTGCCCCCGATTGTTCTTGCAATAAGGGAACTGACAAGGATGATGCTTCCATAGAATAAGACAACAATCACAGTGAGCCAAAGATATTTTGCTGTAAGCCAAAGCACCCTGCTTTTTGTTCGTGACACTATTTGCGCGGAATAGCCTTTGCGATCCTTCGATATATAGGTACATGCCATAAATGCTATGCATAGCAAAGGAATTGTCCACGTCATATCAATCATAAAAATCTGCTTGTAAATAGGACTATATTCATCCATGCCTCTATTGATATAGGCCATAATATCGAGTGCGCTAAATGCGTGCTCATCTGACAAACTCGCAGCATCACCGGTCGCTATAGTTATGAGAAATGATCCGCAGCTTGCGGCAATAAAAATTATAAGCAAGAGACCTAACGGGATGTTATCGCTAAATCCTCGTTGTATATCCCAATATATTGAGCGCCATATTATAGGCGGGGGGACATTTTGTGATATTGCCGTCGATTTTTTCATAGTTCGGAGCTATACGTCCTCGAAGTAGCGGCCTTTAATGAGTGTTATAAAGTTCGGTATAAGTAGCAGAAGGATTCCGATTGCTACTACGACCGAATATATTGAAGGATAAGGTTGATAAGGGGATAGCGCATTTATTGGTGAAAAACCTTCGAAAGCAGATCCTTGTAAGACGAATTGTGCGGTAATACATAGCGCAAAAGGAGTAAGCATAACGATAAAACGGTTGTGGATAGAGAAAGAACTTGCTATTGATAGTGCGCCAAATGCTGCGGAATAGAGTGCAGCTAACATAATAAAAACTATCGTATAAGTTTGTGGAGCATGGTAGAACAAGCTAGCAAGCATATTACTCGGAGAGGCGGGAAAAATTTGAGCAGCAGGCTCGGGCCAAAGTGCAGGGATAAAGCATGCTGTTGCAATATAATTGACAATCAAAGGGATTACGATAACACTTATCGACGATATGCTGGTTGCAATTAGCTTAGATGCAAAATAACGTATTCTTCCCATTCTGCAAATAAGCTGATTGCTGTAATGGGTAGAGAGATCAGTACATAAGCTATCTGCATAGGGGATACAGGCTAAAAGAGGCAATAAAAAGTAAAAGGTTATTGTCAAAAACGAATAGCTTGTTACTCCCATCCAAGCGCTGTAGAGGGAAGGAGGATACGTACCGCCAGCGCCCGAGCGCCATAGATTCCATGATTCGCTGAGTGCATAGGGTGCTGCTACCATTACTACGTGCCCGATTGCAAGCAATAGTCCTACATTTAGAGCCGCGCAGAAGGTCCAATTTAAGAATGCTCGTTTTATTTCGAAGGCAATGGATCTTTTCATAGAGCCTCAACACTAATAGTCTCGCTGGAAAAAGATGATGTTGGTTCGGGGAGTCCAAGGGCAATAAACACCTTATTAGGGTACGTTTTGAGCACAAGTTCAAATGGATTTTCGTTTATGTGAATCCAATTGTCATTAAATCCGAATTGAAAGTCGTACATGTTATATGGTAGCAAAACTGTGCGTTCTTCATTTGGCTGTAAGGTTATATTAGCGTTTTTTGCCTTATTTAAAGGCATATACAGGAGAAGATCGACTCCATTGACCCATGCGTCCTGCTGCATAGAATACAGGCATAAATTTGTTTGATTCTCCTGCGGACCTTTATTGAGAGCACTCATTTTAAGTACGAGAATTTTTGTATCACAGGTTTGATTTTGGCTTAAAACGGATTCGTCTATTTTTCCGAATCTATGCTGATATTCGTCGATAGTGAATAATGCATATTCTTTAGATGCAATTTGAATATCTGACGTTTCATCTATTTCCCGCAATGAAACATAATCGTTGAGCTTGTATGAAATTATTTGATGGGGCGGAGCAGCATTGTTCACGTAATACATGCGAGCAGCAATCGCGCTTGCGAATAAGATTGCTAGCATCGTTAGGCTTATGATAATGCTGTTTCTAGCAGGCGTCTTCATGATTGACTGCTTCGCTTGAGATGATTTTTCCTTCGGATAAGGTTAGTATCTTGTCTGCTAAAACGCGTAGTTCATTATTGTCATGGCAGGCGATGATAATGAGCGAACCTCGTTGTCTCGCTTTTGCAAGCAAATGTTCGACGCATTCGACACCTGTTGGGTCGAGCGCATTAATGGGTTCATCAAGCAAGATTATGTCTGGATGTTCCATCATTGCACATGCGACTCCAAGGCGTTGCTTCATTCCGAGCGAGTATTTCCGATAGTGGCGCTTATCGCTTGGGTCAAGCCCTACATCTTTAATAGCCTGCCGTACATCGTCATCATTGATAACCCCTTTCAATTCTGAGAGTATTTGAAGATTTTTGAATCCAGTATATTTGCCAATGAAAGATGGATGTTCGATAAGCAATCCAATGCTGTTGGGGAAAGAAATGTCTTTTCCGATTATTTTATTGTTAGACGAAACGTATCCCGATGTAGGGAATATAAGGCCGGCAATGGTTCTTAAAAGCATGGTTTTTCCTGATCCATTTTTACCTTGTAAGCCGTATACGATGCCTGAGCTAAAGGAATAGGAAATATCGTTAAGAATGGTGATCCCTTTAATTCTTTTTAGGTAATGATGTACTTCGACTTGCATAATGAGTTACCCCTTGCCAATGGAACATCGACTGAGCTGCCTAATGATGCGATATCCTAAATACTATCGGGACTCCAGAGACCTGAAATGGTGGTGGCATAATTGCTACGATTGTTGAACCATAGTAATGCTCTTGAGTACCCACTTTCTCTTACGTAGTTGATAAGATATCCCTTTCTTCCATTCCACCATGGATAGATTGGGCTTCCAATAAATTTTACGTTCCAGTAACTTGGGGTAGCGGCTATTTCTACTGTATGGTTCGCTCCACCACGGCAGTTATTCCAGGATGAAGTGTAATCCAGCTTATCTCTTGCATCAGTGCACGACACGTTATGGGGTGCGCAATAAGATGAATACCAGG